>NZ_JBHXFA010000017.1:38807-45750 GCF_042724175.1 Streptomyces sp. NPDC127084 | reverse complement strand
GCCCGCGGCCCGCCCGCCCCCGCGCCCCCCCCCCCCCGTCCAGACGCCGCTCAGGCGACGGCGTTCCGGGCTCCACCGAGCGCCACAGCGTCCGGTCGGTGAAGCCGACCGAGACGGAGACGCCGACATCCGTGACCGCCGCGGCCTGGACCAGCAGATCCAGGTCCCGCAGGAGCAGCGTCCCCTTGGTGAGGATCGAGAAGGGGTTCGCGTGGTCGCGCAGCGCGCTGATGATCCCCGGCATCAGGCGGTACCGGCCCTCCGCGCGTTGGTAGCAGTCGACATTGGTGCCCATCGCGATGTGTGCGCCCTGCCACCGAGGCGAGGCCAGCTGGCGGCGCAGCAGCTCGGGGGCGTTGACCTTCACGACGATCTGGCTGTCGAAGCCGATCCCGGTGTCCAGGTCCAGGTAGCTGTGGGTCTTGCGGGCGAAACAGTAGACACACGCGTGGCTGCAGCCGCGGTACGGATTCACGGTCCATTCGAACGGCATACGGGAGGCCCCGGGAACCCGGTTGAGGATCGAGCGGGCGCGGATCTCATGGAACGTTATGCCGCGGAACTCAGGCGTGTCGAAAGTGCGTGTGGTCACCGCGTCCGTGCCGAAGAGCGCGAACTCACCGGTGGCGGCGGTGCGCCCGGATCCTGGGGCGTCCGGCGTGGTCCGGCTGTTCTGCGGATTGTCGGCGAGATTGTCCCAGCGCATGAGGGCCTCCTCGGTAGCACTGGCCACAGAATAGAACACATGTTCCCTTGATCGCTTCGGGCCCTGGATTTGGAGGGTCGTACGAGAGGTGATTGTCTTGGCCCACCTGACGGAACCGAGGGCTGGAGGAAGAGCTATGGCGCAGGTCGAGGCCACAACGGAGCGGATCATCGCGGCGGACGCGGAGACCGTGTTCGACGCGCTGGCCGACTACAAGGACACCCGCGCGAAGCTCCTGCCCGGGCACTTCAGCGAGTACCAGGTGCGCGAGGGCGGTGACGGTGCGGGCACCGTCGTGCACTGGAAGCTCCAGGCCACCAGCAAGCGCGTCCGTGACTGCCTGCTGGAGGTGACCGAGCCGAGCGAGGGACGGCTGGTCGAGAAGGACCGCAATTCCTCCATGGTCACCACCTGGACGGTCACTCCGGCCGGTGAGGGCAGGGCCAAGGCTGTCGTGACCACCGTCTGGAACGGCGCGGGCGGCATCGGCGGATTCTTCGAGCGCACGTTCGCGCCGAAGGGGCTTGCCCGCATCTACGACGAGCTTCTCGCCAAGTTGGCCACTGAAGTCGAGAAGTAGTCGAAGAAGCATCCGAAGCGGGGGCAAGCAGCCGGAGCCGCGTCAAAGTCGCAGGTCGGTACGTCGCAGGTGAAGGACACCGCTTCGGGGTGGCTCCCCCCGCTGGACGAGCTCTGCGACCCCTGAGCCGGACATGGCGTTGATCCCTACGAAGTCCCCGCCGGATGGCTGACGCCGCGACGCGCCGGGTAGGCAGTGGCGGTACGGGTGGAGGCCGCTGCCGGGCGACAATGCGCGGGAGGACGGCACGAGCGGCCGAGCTGCGGAGCGGAGGCGGCATTGAAGATCCTGGTCAGCGCCGATATGGAGGGGGCCACGGGCGTCACATGGCCGGGCGACGTGCTGCCCGGCACTCCCCAGTGGGAGCGCTGCCGCCCGCTCTTCACCTCCGATGTGAACGCCGCCGTGCTCGGATTCTTCGACGGCGGCGCCGACCAGGTGGTCATCAACGAGGCGCACTGGAGCATGCGCAATCTGCTGCTGGAAATGCTGGACGACCGGGCCGAGTTGCTGACCGGGCGGCACAAGACGCTGTCCATGGTGGAAGGCGTGCAGCACGGTGACATCGACGGTGTCGCCTTCATCGGTTATCACACCGGAGCGGGCAGCCAAGGCGTCCTCGCGCACACCTACCTCGCCAACTCCATCACCGGTGTCTGGCTGAACGGAGACCGGGCCGGCGAGGGACTGCTCAACGCCCGGGTTGTCGCCGAATACGGAGCGCCGGTCGTTCTCGTCACCGGTGACGACCTGACCTGCGAGGACGCACTCGGTTACGCGCCCGAGGCGCGGAAGGTCGCCGTCAAGGACCACATCTCGCGGTATGCCGCCGTATGCCGCACCCCCGCTCGTACCGCTGCGGAGATCCGCGCCGCCGCTCAGCAGGCCACTGCGCTCGCCGTACGCCACGAGCCTGTGCGGGGCGGGCCGTTCACCGTGGAGGTCGAGTTCGACGCCGAGCATCTCGCCGGTGCCGCGACCGTCGTGCCCTCGGTGGCGGTGAGCGGCGAGCGCCGTATCGCGTACACAAGCGTGACGATGTATGAAGCCATTCGCACGTTCAAGGCGGTTACGACGATCGTCTCGGCCGCGGTGGAGGAGCAGTATGGCTGATGTGAGACACCCCGAGCCAGGAATCGCGCACATGAACCCCAGTGGCCACGAAAACGGCGACGCCCGCAGTGGTGTTGACGATCTCGCGCTCGATGAGGTGGTCACCTTCACCTCCGAACTGATCCGCATCGACACCACCAACCGCGGCGGCGGGGACTGCCGCGAGCGCCCCGCCGCCGAGTACGTCGCCGAGCGGCTCGCCGGCGCGGGCCTGGAACCGATGCTGCTGGAGCGCACCGAGGGCCGGACGAACGTGGTGGCGCGGATCGAGGGCACGGACCCGTCCGCGGACGCGCTGCTGGTGCACGGCCATCTCGACGTCGTACCCGCCGAGCCCGCCGACTGGACCGTCCACCCCTTCTCCGGTGAGGTACGCGACGGTGTCGTGTGGGGGCGCGGCGCCGTCGACATGAAGAACATGGACGCCATGGTCCTCGCGGTGGTACGCGCCTGGCGGCGCACCGGCGTCCGGCCGCGCCGCGACATCGTGATCGCGTACACGGCGGACGAGGAGGCCAGCGCCGAGGACGGCTCGGGTTTCCTCGCCGACCACCACCCGGAGTTGTTCGAAGGGTGCACCGAAGGCATCAGTGAAACCGGGGCGTTCAGCTTCCATGCCGCACCCGGCATGACGCTCTACCCCATCGGAGCGGGTGAGCGCGGCACCGCCTGGCTGAAGCTCACCGCCCGCGGCCGGGCGGGCCATGGCTCCAAGGTCAACCGGAGCAACGCGGTGACCAGGCTCGCTGCGGCCATCGCCCGGATCGGTGAGTACGAATGGCCGGTACGGCTCACGCCCACCGTGCGGGCGGCCCTTTCCGAGCTCGCCGCGCTGCACGGGGTGGCCGCGGACCTGGACGCCGCCGCCCCGGACGTGGACGCACTGCTGGCCAAGCTCGGCCGGGCGGCGGAGCTTGTCGAACCGGTCGTGCGCAACAGCGCCAACCCGACCATGCTGGAAGCCGGTTACAAGGTCAACGTGATCCCGGGACAAGCCACCGCCTACGTCGACGGGCGTGTGTTGGCCGGCACCGAGGACGAGTTCCGCGAGACGCTCGACCGGCTCACGGGCCCCGACGTGGACTGGGAGTTCAGCCACCGCGAGGTGGCACTCCAGGCCCCCGTCGGCTCCTCGACCTTCGCTCGGCTGCGTGCCGCCATCGAGGCGTTCGACCCCGGCGCGCACGTCGTGCCGTACTGCACCCCCGGCGGCACCGACGCCAAGCAGTTCTCCCGGCTCGGCATCACCGGTTACGGCTTCTCGCCGCTGAGACTTCCTGAAGGCTACGACTACGGTGCGATGTTCCACGGGGTTGACGAGCGTGTCCCCGTCAGCGCACTGCACTTCGGTGTTCGCGTACTCGACCGCTATCTCAAGTCCGCTTAGGGGGATGGGGAATGGTACCCACGGGGGCCTACGGGACCTGGCCGTCGCCGATCGACGCCGCGCTCGCCGCCTCGAACGACGGGCGGCCCGAGTTCATCGGCACGGTCGGCGACGAGGTGTGGTGGAGCGCGCCGCGGCCCACCGAAGATGGGCGCCGCACCCTGGTGAGACGCAGACCGGACGGCACCGAGGAAACGGTCCTTCCCGTTCCGTGGAACGTACGCAGCCGGGTCATGGAGTACGGCGGCCTCCCCTGGGCCGGAGTGCCGCGTGCTGAGGACGGCCCTTTCATCGTGTTCGTCCACCACGACGACCAGCGCGTGTACGCCCACGAGCCCGACGCAGGCACGCGGCCGAGACCGCTCACCCCCGTGTCGGACCTGGGTGAGGGGCTGCGCTGGGCCGATCCCGTCATCCACCCCGATCGGGGCGAAGTCTGGTGCGTGCTGGAGGAGTTCACCGGCGAGGCGCCCACCGACGTACGCCGGGCGATCGTCGCCGTACCGCTCGACGGCTCGGCGGCCGACGACCGCACCGCCGTACGGGAGCTGACCGACGGCCGGCACCGCTTCGTCACCGGACCCCGGCTGTCACCTGACGGGCGGCGCGTCGCCTGGGTCGCCTGGGACCACCCGCGGATGCCCTGGGAAGGCACCCGGGTCATGCTCGGCGAGGTCGCGGGCGAGGGCCCCTTCGGCGCGGTTCGCCAAGTCGCGGGCGGCGCTGACGAGTCGGTCGCCCAGGTCGACTGGGGCAGGGACGGCTCACTGCTCTACGTCTCGGACGCGGGCGGCTGGTGGGAGCCGTACGCGATACGGCCCGCGGACCTCGACGGAGGTGGTACCGCCGGCATGGCACTGTGCCCGGGCCGCGGCGAGGAGTTCGGCGGGCCGCTGTGGCAGCTCGGCCTCAACTGGTTCCAGCCTCTGGAGAACGGGCTGGTCGCCGCGATCCACGGCAAGGGCGCCACCTCGCTCGGCATACTCGATCCCGAGACCGGCCAGCTCGTCGACACCGCGGGCCCCTGGACCGAGTGGACGCCGACCCTCGCCACGCACGGCACCCGCGTCGTCGGCGTCGCGGCGAGTCCGCGCAGCGGCTACGAGATCGTGGAACTCGACATCCGTACCGGCCGGGCACGCGTCATCGGCGCCGCACACGACGACCGGGTGGATCCCTCGTACTACCCCGAACCGCAGATCCGGGTCTTCACCGGGCCCGAGAACCGCGAGATCCACGCCCATGTCTATCCGCCCCACAGCCCGGACCGCGTCGCACCCGACGACGAACTGCCCCCCTACGTGGTGTGGGCGCACGGCGGACCGACCGGACGGTCCCCGCTCGTACTCGACCTGGAGATCGCCTACTTCACCTCACGTGGCATCGGCGTCGCCGAGGTCAACTACGGCGGCTCCACCGGCTACGGTCGCGAGTACCGCGAACGGCTGCGCGAGCAGTGGGGCGTGGTCGACGTGGAGGACTGCGCTGCCGTCGCCGAAACACTGGCCGCCGAGGGCACGGCCGATCCGGACCGGCTGGCGATCCGGGGCGGCAGCGCGGGCGGCTGGACCGCCGCGGTGTCCCTCACCAGCACCCGCGTCTACGCCTGCGGTGCCATCCGCTACCCCGTACTGGACCTGCTGGGCTGGGCCGGCGACGGCACGCATGACTTCGAGTCCCGCTACCTGGATTCACTGATCGGGCCGCTTGACGAGATGCCCGGCCGCTACCGTGAACGCTCGCCGCTCGAACACGTCGACCGCATCGACGTCCCGCTGCTGCTGCTCCAGGGCCTGGACGACCCGATCTGCCCGCCCGCGCAGAGCGAGCGCTTCATCGCACTGCTCGCGGGACGGGGGACGCCCCATGCCTACCTCGCCTTCGAGGGCGAAAGCCATGGCTTCCGGCGAGCGGAGACGCTGATCCGCGCCCTTGAGGCCGAGCTGTCCCTGTACACGCTGACCTTCGGCACCCCGCGAGGCGACGTCCCGGTGCTGGGACTGGAGAAATGAGCCGTCGACCCGCGGAGGCGACGGCCCGGCCCCTGACCCGGCCCGCGCGACTGCGGCCGGGCGACCGGGTCGCCATCGTCGCTCCCAGCGGACCCGTACCGGCGGACCGTCTCGACAAGGGCCTTGCCATCCTGCGCGGCTGGGACCTGGAGCCGGTCGTGCTGCCGCACGTGCTCGACGAGCACCCCCGGCTGTCCTACCTCGCGGGTGCCGACGCGGCACGTGCCCGGGACCTCCAGGACGCCTGGTGCGATCCGTCCGTGTCCGCCGTGATCTGCGCTCGGGGCGGCTACGGCGCCCAGCGCATCGCCGACCTGCTCGACTGGGACGCGGTGCGCGAGGCAGGGCCGAAGGTGTTCGTCGGCTACAGCGACGTGACGGCGCTGCATGAGGCCTTCGCCCTGCGCGCGGGATTCGTGACCCTGCACGGGCCGATGGCGGCCGCACTGACCTTTCTGGAGGACCGGGACACCCAGGAGTCGCTGCACGCCACCCTCTTCGCACCCGAAACGGTGCGGACGCTGGGGCTCGGCAGCGCGCGACCGCTGGTCCCGGGCCGTGCCCGCGGGACCACCTTGGGCGGCTGCCTGAGCCTGCTCGCCACCGGGATCGGCACCCCGCACACCTGGCCGTCCGCTGATGGCGGGCTGCTGCTGATGGAGGACACCGGGGAGGAGCCGTATCGGCTGGACCGTGTGCTCACTCAGCTACTGCGCTCCGGATGGCTGGACGGGGTGTCCGGGATCGCCCTCGGATCGTGGGCGGGCTGCGGGCCCTACGAGCAGCTCAGGCGTGTGTTCGTCGACCGGCTCGGCGGCCTGGGTGTCCCGGTCGTGGAGGAGCTCGGTTTCGGTCACGGTGCCCCGGCGCTGACGATTCCCCTCGGGGTACCGGCGGTGCTGGACGCGGACTCCGGGTCGCTGGAGCTTGACGAGCCCGCGTTGGTCTGAGAGTCAGGCGCCGGTCGGTCCTGACTGCGGCGGTGTCCACGCGCGGGCCGTGCCCGTGCCCGAGCCGTGCTCCGCGGCCGCGGGGGGGGGGGCGGCCGGCCGCCGGCCCCGCGGGGGGGGGGGGGCGCGCCCGGGGGCGGGCGCGCCGCCCCGCCGCCGCCCCCGCCCCCCCCCGCGCGGCCCGCGCCCCCGCGC
>NZ_JBHXFA010000017.1:4484-38797 GCF_042724175.1 Streptomyces sp. NPDC127084 | reverse complement strand
CGCCCGGACGGAGGGGGAGCGATGGGCTTGCGGTGGGCAAGCCCGGCTCAGAGCGTCAGCGCGCCAGCGCGGCGTAACCCGGCCGGATCACCGCGTCGATGATGCGGCGGCGCTCCGGGAGGGGCAGGAATGCAGACTCGACGGCGGCGGCCGTGAACTGCTCGAAGACCTCCGGGCCGTAACCGAACGCGTCCGCCATGTGCTGGAACTCGCGGCTCATCGTGGTACCGGAGACCAGGCGGTTGTCCGTGTTGAGCGTGACCCGGAAGCCGAGCCGGCGCAGCAGGTCGATCGGGTGCGTGGCGTAGTCCTTCGCGGCACCGGTCTGGAGGTTCGAGGTCGGGCAGACCTCCAGCGCGATCCCGTTGTCGCGGACGTACGCCGCGAGGTGGCCGAGGGTGGCCGTGCCGTCGTCGGCGACCTGGATGTCGTCCGTGATCCGGACTCCGTGGCCGATCCGCTCGGCGCCGCAGACCTGGACCGCCTCGTGGATGGACTCGGCGCCGACGGCCTCGCCGGCGTGGATGGTGAAGTGGCAGTTGTGCCGCTTCAGGTGCTGGAAGGCGGGGAGGTGGTTGGCCGGGGGGTTGCCGATCTCGCCGCCGGCGATGTCGAAGCCCGCCACACCGCGGTCCCGGTGGGCCACCGTGAGCTCGGCTATCTCCAGGGAGCGCTGGGTGTGCCGCATACCTGTCAGCAGCGCGCGGACGGTGATCCGGCCACCCGCCCGGCGCTCGCCCTCGCGGAAGCCCTCGTTGACCGCGTCGACGACCTCGTCAAGACTCAGGCCGCGCTCCTGGTGCTGCTCGGGGGCGTAGCGCACCTCGGCGTAGACGACTCCGTCGGCTGCCAGGTCCTCGGCGCACTCGGCGGCGATCCGGAACAGCGCCTCGCGGGTCTGCATCACCGCGCAGGTGTGGGCGAAGGTCTCCAGATAGCGCTCCAGCGAACCGGAGTCCGCCGCGTCGCGGAACCAGACGGCCAGGGCCTCGGGGTCCTCGGTGGGGAGGTCGCCGTAGCCGCACTCACGAGCCAGCTCGATGATCGTGGCGGGGCGCAGGCCGCCGTCCAGGTGGTCGTGCAGGACGGCCTTGGGGGCGCGGAGGATCCAGTCGGCGACAGGGGCGGGGCTCGTGGCGGGGTCGGCCGCTGAGTTGTCAGACAAGTGCATGCAGCGGGAGTGTACGGCACGCGGGCGCTCGGCGCTGTACACGGGCTGCGAGGCAACTCGGGCGGTGGTCCGCGCGAGGCCGCAGGGGGTGGGGGCCGGGTACGTCCGGTCCGGTCGCAGGGCATGAGGCGCGGGCACGGTCAGGGCGTCGGGTATGTGCGGTCGGGCGTCAGGCGTGTTCGGCCGGGACCACCGGGTATGTCTGGCCGGGACGTGGGGGACGCCTCCGCATCGGGCGCCTTCGGTCAGGGCGTCGGGTATGTGCGGTCGGGCGTCAGGCGTGTTCGGCCGGGACCGCCGGGTATGTCTGGCCGGGACGTGGGGGACGCCTCCGCGTCGGGCGCCTTCGGTCAGGGCGTCGGCTACGTGCGGTCGGGCGCCGGGACACGCGGCCGCGCGCCGGGCATGTACGGCCTCGCGCCGTACGCATGGGCCCGCGCCGGCCACACCCGGTCGGTATGGGCCATCCGTCCGTCCCCAGGCACTCGCCCCCGGGCATTCGCGGGTGATCCAGGCAGGTGGCAGATCGCCGGCCCGGCCCACGGCACGTCCCGGTCCGGCGGTCCCGGGGGAATGGCCCACGACACGGGGCAGCCGGCCTGCGCCCGTGCCGCAAATCGCGGCAGCGTCAGCTCGACTGCACTACGGACAGCGTGGGGGCGCCGGTCGGCAGCATGTGCTTGGCGGCCATGATCGGGATGTCTCCCGCCCGTACGACCTGGGTGATCAGCACGGCCGGGGTGTCCGCCGGCCGGTCGAGCTGAGCTCCGCGCCGTTGTCCGAGCGAGGTCGCCGTCACCCCCGCGTGGGCGGTCAGCGGCAGCCCCCGGGAGGCCCCGGCCAGCACCGCCAGCATCGAGGTCCGCTCGGCCTCGGTCGTGGACAGCGCCCCGGCGAACGCCGGGTGCGCCCTCTCCAGCACGTCGTCCGCCGCGGCCCACTCCTGGCTGAGGGCCGCCGCACCGTCACCCGTCAGCAGGGACTCCCAGAAGCGCAGCTCCGCACGGGCGGGGGCGTGCAGATGCTGGGTGGTGAAGTCGGTGGGCTCCTCGAGGGTCCGCAGCAGGGCTCGCACCCGCAGCGGCGCGCCGCCCTGCGCGAGCTGCTCCTCCAAGGGCTGGATCTGCTCGAAGCCGCGGCGCGGCGGCTGGTCGTTGACCGTCCTCCCCACACCCCTGCGCACCGTGAGCAGCCCGTCCTCCTGGAGCAACAGCAGCGCCTCGCGCAGCGCGGGCCGACTGACTCCCAGCTCTGTCGCGAGCCGTGGCTCGGACGGCAGGGTGGAGCCCGGCGGATAGGTGCCGTCGTGGATGGCGTCCGCGATGCGCTCGTACAGGACGACCACCGGTCTGCGCTGCGGCTCGCTCGCCGGTCCGCTGACTACCACTGTGACTCCCCGGGCTTCCTTGTCTGCTCACTGCCGAGGTAATGCGTGCGTCGTCATCACCTTCGCCATCGAGAAACCCACCGTAGTTCACAGTCGGCTGGGCCTTGTGGGTCTACGCAGGTAGATGTCAGCTTGGTGCCGCGTTCTGTCTTGTCTGACAAGATCCTTCGGTGGAGTCTGTCGGCTTCGGCGGCGCCGGATGGTGCCGCGCCGTGCGGGCGCGCTCCGGGTGCCTCACCCGTTCGGCCCGCTCCACCAGCCTCATGGGGCCGGGAGCTGTCCATCCTGGTCCCATGAGTCCCAAGGGCGGATCGCGGAGCGGCAAGAGAACCGGCCATCCGGCGCGCACGGGCGGCGCCCATGGCCGCTTCACGCCCCGCAGGATCCTGTTCCTGGTGATCGCGGTCCTTACGCTGGTCTTCATCTTCGAGAACACCCGCAAGGTCACGGTCCGACTGCTGATCCCCGAAGTGGTCATGCCGCTCTACCTGGCCCTGCTGGCCGCGGCGGTCCTGGGCGCGCTCTGCGCGGCGCTCTACCTCGGTCGCCGAGGCAAGTGACCGCGGCAGGGCGCGGGGACGCGGCCTGGGATCCGTGTGCGCGGCTGGGTAGTCGGGCGACAGCCGCGATGCGCGCGACGTGACCGGATCCCGGACAGGGCTACGCGCGGCAGAGCAACTCGCCGTGCGGGACGCCGAACCACGCGCCGTCCGTTCGCCCCCACTCCCGCCAGGCGTCGGCGATCGCCGCCAGTTCCCCGGCGTTCGCATGGCCTCCGCCGACGGCCAGCCGGGCATAGTCCGACTGTGTCGTACGGTCCGCCCAGAGCCCGCTCCACCAGGCGCGTTCCTCGGGTGTGACGAAGCACCAGGCCGCGGCCGTGGCGGTGATGTCGGTGAAGCCCGCCGCCCGTGCCCAGGTGTACAGCCGACGCCCGGCGTCCGGTTCCCCGCCGTTCGCACGGGCCACCCGGTGGTACAGCTCCAGCCAGTGGTCCAGGCCCGGCACCTCCGGGTACCAGCTGAACGAGCCGTAGTCGCTGTCGCGGACGGCGACCAGCCCGCCGGGCCGGCAGACCCGTCGCATCTCGGTCAGGGCGAGCACCGGGTCGGCTACGTGCTGGAGCACCTGGTGTGCGTGCACGACGTCGAAGGAGTCGTCCGGGAAGTCCAGGGCGTGGACGTCAGCGACCGCGAAGGTGATGTTGTCCCGGCCGCGCTCGGACGCCACCGCGCGGGCCGCGTCCAGGATCCCCGGCTCGCTGTCGACGGCGGCGACCGCGCCGGGTGCGACCAGCAGGGCCAGATCGGCTGTGATGGTGCCTGGACCGCAGCCCACGTCCAGTATGTCGAGTCCTGGCCTGAGCTCCGGCACCAGATACGCGGCGGAGTTCGCGGCCGTACGGCTGCGGTGCGAGCGCAGCACCGATTCGTGGTGCCCATGGGTGTAGACGGCGGTGGCAGTGGTGCCCTTGGTCATGGTCCTCGCACTCCCGTTCCTTCAAGTCGGTTGTGTTCGGGCAGACTTCACGCGGATCACGTCATGGAGCCGGGAAGGCGGCCACACCACCACCGTACGCCTTCCAAGCCGAATCATGAGATAGGCGTCTTGCGATTCGGACGAGGTGACAGTGGGAACGCCTCACGGTCGTTCGCGTCCGGCCACGTGGAGGCGCAGAGTGGACGCCATGGACACCCACGCTCTTCTGGACCGGCACTCCGAAGCGCTCGCACTCTTCACCGAACGGGTGCACGCCGTACGGCCCGGCCAGTGGGACAGGGCGACCCCGTGCGCCGAGTGGACCGTCCGGGACCTGGTGAACCATCTGACCGCCGAGCAGCTGTGGGTACCGCTGCTCGTCGGCGAAGGCCGTCGCATCACCGAGGTGGGCGACAGCTTCGACGGCGATGTGCTCGGCGCGCATCCCGCGGTCACCTGGGACCGGGCCGCATCCGGCGCGAAAGCGGCCTTCAACGCGCCCGGCGCACTGGACCGGACGGTGGCGCTGTCGTACGGCGAGCGCACCGCTGCCGGGTACTGCGCGCAGATGGCGGCCGACGCCACTGTGCACACCTGGGATCTGTCCCGGGCCATCGGCGCGGACGAAGCCCTCCCGGCCGCGCTGGTCGAGTTCACTGCGCACGAGGTCGCTCCGTATGCCGCTGGTCTGGCAGGCAGCGGCCTGTTCGCGCCCGCCGTCGAGCCCCCTCCGGGCGCGGACGCCCAGACCAGGCTGCTCTGCCTGCTCGGACGCGAACCCTGATGAACGAATCCGGCACCGAACCAGCCTCGATCGAACCAGTCCTCTCGAACCAGCCCGGATCACGTGAATGGGCCGACCGGAGCGGCGGGGCGGGCGGAACCTTCGTATAAAGGGCTCATGGCCTTTGTCGACACGTGAGCCGGGGGTGTTCCCGGGCGCGAGCACGGGAGGTGGGCCCATGCGGCGGACGGCTCCGGAAGACCACGGACCGGTCCGGTACGGCCCGCACGCGCCGGAGCCGGGGCTGCCCGTGCTGCCCGAGCTCGCCGAAGTGCTCGCGGCTGCGGCGGGGCGTACCTCCACGCCCGAGCCGACAGGCGGGGGTCCGGTGCTGAGAGAGGCGGCCGTCGGCTACTGGTGGCGCCGCGGACTGCGCAGCCATCCGGAGGATGTCGCCGCCGCTTCCGGCGCACAGCCCCTGCTGCTCGCCCTGCTGGCCGCGCATGGCGGCGATGTGCTGATGCCCCGGCCGTGCCCCGCGTGGTGGACACCGCAGGTCCGGCTGCTGGGACGGCCCGCGTTCCATGTGCCGACACCTGCGGAGTGCGGGGGAGTGCCGGATCCGTACGCCCTGCTGGAGACTGCGCGCAGGGTGCGGGCCGAGGGCGGCACCCCGCACCTCCTGCTGCTGTCCGTCGCCGACGATCCGACCGCCACGGTCGCCCCACCCGAGCTGGTACGCGAGGCCTGTGAGGCGGCGGTCGACCAGGGGATGCACATCATCAGCGACGAGACCTGGCGGGACACGCTGCACCGGCCCCTCGAGCGGGTACTGCTGAGCCCCGCCGAGATGTGCCCCGACGACGTGACCGTCATCAGCGATCTGTCGGGCGCGCTGGCTCCGGCGGCCTGGCCGGTCGCGGTGGCCCGGTTCCCGTCCACCGGGCGCGGGGCCGCGCAGCGGGCCAGGGTCCTCGACATCCTCACCGCGCTGGGGGCCTTTGTCGCCGGCCCGGTGGCCGAGGCCGCCGCGCACGCACTCGATGAGCCCGAGCCCGTCGCCACCCGCGCCGCGCGCGCAGCCGCCCTCCACGCCCAGCTCGCGGCGGCGGCACACCACGCCGTGCTCGGGTCCGGTGCCCTCGCGCGGCCCCCGCAGGCCGGGCGGCACCTGTACGCCGACCTCGCCCCCCTGCGCGCCCGCCTGGCGGCGCGCGGGGTCACCGACTCGATGGAACTCGAGGACTATCTGAGCGCCCGCCTCGGCGCCCTGACACCCGGCGGTCACCGCTTCGGCGATGAACTCGGTGCCCTCCGCGTACGACTGGGTACGGGGCCGCTGCTCGGCGCGACCGCCGAGGAACGGATCAGCGCGCTCACCGCGGAACGGCCACTCGAACTTCCTCATGTGGCCCGCGCGTTGTCCCGTTTCGGATCGGCCTTCGATGAACTCCGCTGAGCGAACGCAGATGTACGAAATCCGCCGACCACCGCCGCGAACCGCGAGCCCCCACCCGCGCCGAACGGAGACCCCAGATGAGCGACCACCCGGAGCCCCCGCCCGACCTCGCGAACGACCCCGACCACCCGGAAGGGCGTCGCGGCGTACGGAGCACCGCCGTATCGCCGCCCGCTCCCTCGCGTACCGGCCACGGAACCGGCATCGGTTCCGGATCCGGGGAGCCCCTGCCGGCCCTTGAGACCGCACCGGAAACCGCACAGCCGCCCGCCCCACTGCCCGCGCCCGCCCCGGGAGCGGTAAGCCGGGTTCGGCCACTCGGGTTCACCCGCCGCTGGCCCCGCTCCTTCGCGAACCGGCTGACCGCCCCCCTCCCCGGTGTACGGGCCCTGGCCAAGCTGGCCAGGGAGGGCGCGCTGCGGCCCGCTGCCGCAGGTCTCGCCGATGTCCCGCAACTGCCGTTCGCCCCGGATCCGCTGCCGGCCGCTGCCCCGGGGACCGTTGCCGTCACCTGGGCGGGGCACGCCAGTTGGGTGATCGCCATCGGCGGCCTCACGGTACTCACGGACCCCGTCTGGTCCCGGCGTATCCTCGGCACCCCGGCGCGTCTCACGCCGGTCGGTGTCAGCTGGGAGGACCTGCCGCCCGTCGACGCGGTGGTCATCAGCCACAACCACTACGACCATCTGGACGCTCCCACCATCGCACGCCTCCCCAGGCGCACTCCGGTGTTCGTCCCGGCCGGGCTCGGCCGCTGGTTCCGGCGGCGCAGGTTCAGCCGGGTGACCGAACTCGACTGGTGGGAGGCCGCCGAGCTCCCGTCGCCGGACGGGGGAGCGGTCCGCTTCGACTTCGTACCGGCACACCACTGGTCCAAACGGACGCTCACGGACACCTGCCGTTCGCTGTGGGGCGGCTGGGTGCTCACCGATCAGCGGGGCCGCCGGGTGTACTTCGCGGGCGACACCGGATACGGCCACTGGTTCAAGGAGATCGGCCACCACCACCCGGACATCGACCTGGCGCTGCTGCCGATCGGGGCGTACGCGCCGAGGTGGTGGCTCAGCACCGTGCACACCGACCCGGAGGAGGCCGTGCAAGCATTCACCGACCTGGGCGCCCGGAACATGGCACCGATGCACTGGGCGACCTTCGTCCTGTCAGCGGAGCCCGTGCTGGAGCCGCTCCGGCGCCTGCTCGCCGCTTGGGACCACACCGGTCTGCCGCGCGAACGGCTCTGGGACCTGCCGGTCGGCGGCTCGCGGTCGCTCGCCACCTCCTGACGGTGAGGGCACCGGAGCGGCTCAGGTCGGCTCACCACCCGAAGGCCCTTGGCGCGCCGCCCCGCGTCGCAGCCTGTGCCACAGTGCCGGGGCGCCGCTGATCAGCAGGGTCAGGGCCACCACCGCGAGCACTCCCTGCCACGGCTCGGGGAAGAGCGAGCCGCCGAGGATCCCGATCAGCCCGTATGCCGCGGCCCACGCGAGGCACGCCGGTACGTCGGCCCCGGCGAAGCGGCGCAGCGGCATCCTCGTCAGCAGACAGGCCAGCATCACCGGGATACGCCCGGCGGGCACCAGCCGCGACAGCACCAGTACCGTGACCCGGCGCTTTTCCAGCCCCCGCTCCGCTTGCGCGAGCCGCTCGGGTGTCGCCCGCTCGCGCAGTGCCTCCAGCCACCGGGAACCGCCGCGAGAGCCGAGTCCGCGCCACCCCAGCCAGTACAGCGCGACATCTCCGGTGAAGGCCGCGAGCGCTGACACCAGGAACACGGCCGGCAAGGCGAACGGCAGCGACTGGTGGAGCGCCACCACCGCCACCGAACTCACTACCGCCCCGGTCGGAATCACCGGCACCAGCGAGCCCAGTGCGACCACAAGGAACAGTGAGGGAAAGCCGACCGCGTGCTGCGACTCGAGAGGCAGCTGTCTGATCGCCTCCTGGAACGTCATCGGCCCGCCTCCGTCATCGGCCCACCTCTGTCGCCGGCCCGGCCCCTGCCATGAGTCTCCGTCGTCCGCCCGCCTCTGTCCTGGGCCGCTGTCATCGCCCGACTTCCGGCCGGACGCTCTCGCCGTGCCCCAACCGGTGCACCGCCACGCGGGGTGCCAGCCGCGCAGCCTTCCTGGCGAACTCATCGCCCGGCGAGTGGAACTCATGCGGCCGGACCGCGTCCATCCCGATCGGCCAGTACGTGCCGTAGTGGACCGGTATGGCCGCTCGCGGCGCGAGCGCGGCGAGCGCCCGCGCCGCCCGGTCCGGGTCGAGATGGCCATGCCCCAGGAACGGCCCCCAACCGCCCACCGGGAGCAGAGCCACATCGATCGAGCCGACCGTGTCCGCCATTCCGTCGAACAGTCCGGTGTCACCCGCGAAGTACGTTTGGGCTCCGCCCTGGATCACATAGCCGAGCGCGGGGGAGCGATGCGGGCCGAACGGCAGCCGCCGGCCGTCGTGCAGCGCTGGGACGGCCCGTACGCGCAGCTCGCCCACCGCCACCTCGTCACCCGGCCCCACCTCCGTGACGCGCAGCCCGGCCAGCCGCCGCAGACCGGGCACCGCCCGGGGCGCGTCGCGCGGCACGATCAGCCTGGTCCCGGGCGCGAGCCGGGCCAGCGACGGCAGGTGCAGGTGATCCGCGTGCAGATGTGAGACCAGGACCGCGTCGGCCACCGCGGCTTCGGGGGGCGGCACGGCTCCGCGCCGACGTCGCAGATGCGCGAGCCGGCTCACGAAGAGCGGATCGGTGAGCACCCGGACTCCGGAGTCCTCGACGGTACAGGTGGCATGGCCCCACCAAGTCACCTCCATCGGCACGTACCGCCTCCTCGGCTCGCCTTCCGGCCCGGCCCGGCCCGTCTCCGTGACCTTCGAACTCCGCTACGAGCCTAGGCGCTCGGCGGCCGTCGAGGTCTTTCGGTGGCGATCTGTGGTGTCGGGTTGCGCGCGGGGTAGTCCCGTGCCGTCGCGAGCGCCGGTGTGCGCCTCCCCTGCGCCGTCGACTCCGCAGTAGGGTCACCTTCAACAATTCACCAGGGGACAGGGGGGATCGCTCCATGGAGCACGCGCCCGACGGCTCACCGGACTCCGGACGGCACCGTCTGCGTGCGGCATCGATCGCCAGCCTCACCCCGCTGGAGGAACTGGACGGCGAACCCTTCCTCGTGGACACCCGCAGCCAGCAGGCGATGTGCGCCCACTGGGCGGCGGACAAGGGCTATGTCGTCACCCGCGAACTGCTGTTCTACGGGCTTCGCCCCGACCACGGGGTGCTGTGGGCCGACGTCGAAGCGGGCCTGGTGGACCTCTTCGTCGCCCCCAATGATCGTGTGCTGGCCCGGGCGGTCACCTCGGTGCCGGAATTCTCGGCGGAGTGCGAGCGGCGCGGGGTGCGCCTGGAGACCGCGGGGCTGGACGAACCGGTCTACGACGCGGCGATGAAGGCGACGGTGCACCGCAGGATGTCCATGCCGACCGCCGGCTACGACGGCTGCTGACTATTTTTGCGACGCTGGATCGCAGGCGACGCGAGAGGCAGTGACGGCGCGTGGGCGAAGAGCGCGGGGATGAGGGCCGCGGGGATGAAGGCCGCCCGGAAGAGGGGCGTGCAGGCGGTCGGCGTACCGGCCGTCAGCGCGTGGGCCGGCACACCTGGCGAGCAGCGGGCAGCGCCCTGGCGCGGGTGATGGTGGTGTGGGCGGTGTCCACCCTCACCCTGCTCGTACTCGCCGGAATCCTCCCGGACTTCCGGCTCCAGTCACCAGGCGGGGACAGCATCACCCGGACAGCGATCACCGCTGCCCTGGGTGCGGGCGCGTTCGGGCTGCTCAGCGCCCTGGTGTGGCCACTGGCCGTACGCGCGCTGCTGCTCGTCCCGGCGCTGGTGCTCGGACTGCTGGCATTCTTCCTCAACGGTGTCTTGCTGCTGTTCGCGCTCTGGCTGATCCCCGACGGCCGCGGCGCGGCCGACCCCGAGACCGCCGTCGTGGTCGCAGCCGTCATGTCCGCCGTGGCCTCCGCCACCTCCACCGCACTCGCTGTGCGGGACGACGACGCGTACCGCCGCCGCCTTTCCCGCCTCGCCCAGCGAAGACGGCGGCGCCACGGTGACCAGGGACTCGGTGACCGGTCCCCGCCCGGCACCGTGTTCCTGCAACTGGACGGCGTCGGGTACACCGTGCTGCGCGCGGCCGTCGATGACGGGCTGATGCCCACCGTCGCCCGCTGGCTCGACACCACGCACCGCCTCACGCCCTGGCGTACCGACTGGTCCAGCCAGACCGGTGCCAGCCAGCTCGGTATCCTGCACGGCTCGAACCACGATGTCCCCGGCTTCCGCTGGTACGAGAAGGACACCGGCCGGACCATGGTGAGCAACCGCCCCGCGAGCGCTGCGGAACTCCAGCGCAGGGCGGTCGCCCGCACCCGGGATCCTGGGCTGCTCAGCGTGGACGGCGCGAGCCGCGGCAATCTGTTCAGCGGTGGCGCCGACCAGCTCGCACTGGTGCTGTCCGTGGCCGCCCGCCGCGGCCGTGCCAACAGGTCCCGGGCCGGATACTTCGCCTATTTCTCGGACCCCGCCAACGCGGTCCGCACCGCGGTCTCCTTCGTCGCCGAAGCCGTGCGCGAGGTCGTCCAGTCGGTCCGCTCCCGGCTGCGCGGCGACCGGCCACGGGTCGGCCGTGGCGGGCTCTACCCCTTCATCCGGGCCTTCGCGACCGTGGTCGAACGGGACGTCGTGGTCGCCGCGGTGATCGGCGACATGCTGGCCGGCCGTACCGGTGTCTACGCCGACCTCGTCGCCTATGACGAGGTCGCCCACCACTCGGGGCCCCACAGCAGGGACGCCGCGAAGGTACTCAGCCGGATCGACCGCTCCATCGCCCTGATCGCCAAGGCCGCGGCGCACGCCCCGCGCGCGTACCGGATCGTGCTGCTCTCCGACCACGGCCAGAGCCCGGGCGAGACCTTCGCCGGTGCTTTCGGACTCACACTGAAGGACCTGGTCAGAGCCGGCTGCGGGCTACCCGTCCCGCGCCGCGCCGTGCGTACCCCGAGCGGCGCGGAAGCCCGTGACGCGGCCCGGGACGCATTGCGTGGCGTGCTGCACCGGCCGGTGGAGAACGGAGCGGAGACGGGGGCAGTGTGCCCGGCGGGCGATGCGGGCGATGCGGGCGATGCGGGCGACGCGAGTGGTGCAGGCGACGCGAGTGGTGCAGGCGATGTCGGAGCCGCAGGTGATTCGAGTGGTCCAGGCGATGTGAGCGGCGCGAGTGACGAGGCCGTGGAGCGGCAGCCGGACGCTGAGTGGTCCGAACCCGTGGTTCTCGCCTCGGGCAATCTCGGCCTCGTCTCCTTTCCCGATGTCCCGGGGCGGCTCAGCCGGGAGCAGATCGACCGCCGTCACCCGGCCCTGCTGCGTACCCTCGCCAACCATCCCGGCATCGGCTTCCTGCTGGTGCGCAGCGAACGGGCGGGGTCCGTGGTGCTCGGGCCGGACGGGGCGGAACTGCCCGTGAGCACACTCGACGGCACCGGGCCCCTGGCCGTCTTCGGCCCGGGGGCGGCGGATGTGATCCGGCGTACCGACACCTTCCCCCATGTCGCGGACATCATGGTCAACTCCAGCTACGACCCCGTGGCCGGTCAGGTGCATGCCTTCGAAGAGCAGATCGGTTCACACGGCGGGCTCGGCGGCGAGCAGTCGCGCCCCTTCCTCCTGTCGCCGTACGAGCTGTCAGAGCCGGTCGCGGACGGCGGGGAGCTGGTGGGAGCCGAGCAGGTGCACCTGGTGCTGCGGCGCTGGCTCGGGGAGGCTGTGGGCGAGGCTCACGGCCCCCAGGTGCCGCTCACCGAAGCCTGCGAGACCGACTGATCGAGCGCGATGGACGAGGCGCAGTCGGTCTAACGCGGTAGCTCGTGGGTGTGCACCGGGCGCCGGGAAGCGGAGCCGGGGCCGGCCGGCGGGCACATGTGGCAGGTGCAGGAGGTTGTGCCCGTGAACCGTGCCGCGTGCTGTGCCGCCGCTGGTGCCGCTGTTCGTGCCGTCGTGATCGCCGTCGTGCGTGCTGCCACTGGTGCCGCTGTGCGTGTCGCGATCGTCGCCATGACGGCGATCGTCGCACTGCTCTGCGCGCCGGCGGCCGCCGGCGCCGCGGCGGTTCCGGGCATGGGCGTACCGGCCCCGGCCTCGTCCGTCCCGGCGGAAACCCCCGGGGAGGCGACACAGGACACAACGGAGTCGGAGGACCTGCCGAGGCTGGTGCGCCGTACCGAGCGGCGGGGCACTCAGCCCCACGCCGTACCGGTGACCGCGGCCCCGACGCAGGCCGCCCCGAACGGCACGGCACATCCCGTGGGCGCGCGACCCGCGCCCGGTGCGTCGAGATCGCTGGTCCTGCGCTGCTGAGGGGGCCCGGGCGGGCCCTACGACACGGCACCCGTGTGCCGCCGTCCCAGCCCGCTCCCGGCACATCCCACCCCCCACCACTTTTCAGCATCCGCAGGGAGCACAGCCATGCCCATCGACGCATTCGCAGCCCTGAACGCCCTGGTCCGCGCCGAGGTGGCCCGTACGGATCCGTCGGAGCGCCCGCGCGAGGACTCGGCCCGCACGGCTGAACCCGCGCAGGCTCCGGCCACTGCCGACGCGACCACCACGACCGGCGACGTACGGCCCGCGGCTAACGGTTCGCCCAACTGAGCGGCCCCCAGAGCACCGGCACCGGTTCAGGCTCCGGTTCCGGTTCCTGGCGCCGCACCCGACCGGCTCGCCCCGGGCGGGTGCGGACTCGTGGCAGGAGTGTCAGGCCACCAGCGACCGCAGGTGCGCCACCGTCGCCGGATCGGCGGGAAGCATGGTCTCGATGGCCAGTTCGGCGACGGTCACATCCAACGGCGTGTTGAACGTGGCGATCGAGGAGACGAATGACAGCACCGTGCCACCATGCTCGATCCGCAGCGGCAGCGCGAAAGGTGACGGCGACGCGTATTCGGCGCCTGCGTCGGCGGGTTGCTCTGCCGGCTCATCGGCGGCGTCGTACGTATCAGGCAGGGGATACGCCGCGACCTCCTCGTATACCTCCCGCAGCGCCACGGAGCGCGTGAGGGCCAGTTGGCGCTCCATCTGGTCGAGAAGGTGCCTGCGCCAGGCGCGCAGATTGCGGATCCGCGGAGCGAGGCCCTCGGGGTGCAGGGTGATGCGCATGGCATTCAGCGGGGCGGTGAGGAGACGCGCGGGGATACCGTCGAGCAGCATGGTGATCCCCCGGTTGGCCGCCACCACGGTGTACGTAGCGTCGACGACGAGCGCCGGATACGGTTCGTAGCCCCTGAGCAGGTGTTCCAGCCCGTCGCGCAGGGAGTCGAGTGCCGGAGCGTCCAGCGGGGTCCGCGCGTACCTGGGCGCGTAACCGGCCGCGAGCAGCAGGGCGTTGCGGTCGCGCACCGGCACGTCCAGGTGCTCGGCCAGCTTGAGGACCATGTCCTCGCTGGGACGGGACCGCCCCGTCTCGATGAAACTGATGTGCCGCGCGGATGAACCGGCACGCAGTGCGAGCTCCAGCTGACTCACCTTGCGGCGCTCGCGCCACACGCGTAGGAGTGGCCCCACTTCCGTGTCAGGCACGACAGTTGTCATACCTCAACGTTAGCGTCGCTCTCAGACACCCCGGAGGGAGATCGGACTCATGCCCACAGAGCCGTTGTCGCAGAAGGAGATCGAGGACAGGCTGCGCGAACTGCCCGGCTGGTCCCAGGAAGGCGACCGGATCGCCCGTACGTACCGGCTCGGCAGCCATTTCGCGGCCACGGCGCTCGTCGTGCATGTGGCGCGGATCCAGGACGAGCTCAACCACCACTCGGATCTCACGCTCGGCTACAACACCGTCAATCTCACCGTGAACACGCATGACGCGGGCGGTGCGATCACCGAGCACGACTTCGAACTCGCCCAGCGCGTCGAGGCCGTCGCTCCAAGCCATGGAGCGAGCTGACCTGTGCCGAATGACCACACGTGCACATCCGCCTGTGCGATATCGGGGGTTTCCCGGACGGACTCCGGTTCCGGAGCGGTCCGGGACACCCTGCTCGACTACGACCGGGAGGCGGCCGTGTACGACGCCACGCGGGGCGGGGAGCCCCGCGCGGCTGCGGCAGCCGCCGCGGTGCTGTCCCTGGTGCCGACCGCCGCCCGGTCGTTGCTCGACATCGGATGCGGCACCGGCCTTGTCACCGAGCGGCTGCACCGGCCCGGACTGCGGGTGATCGGCGTCGACTCCTCGGCCGGAATGGCCAGGATCGCCGCCCGGCGAGTGGGCGACGTGGTCCTCGCCGACGTGCGCCGACTGCCGCTTCCCGCGGCGTCCGTGGACGTGGTCAGCGCGGTCTGGCTGCTGCATCTCGTACGGGACGCACGGGCCGTGGTCGCCGAGGTGGCGCGCGTCCTGCGTCCCGGCGGGGTGTTCATCGCCACGGTCGACAAGGACGCCGGGCACGATGTCGGCTGCGATATCGACGCCGTGCTGGAGCCCTACCGTACGGCCGAGGCGTACGACCGCGCAGAGCGTATCGAGGAGTTCGGCGCGGAACACGGCCTCATCCCGGCCGGGGCCGCGCGCTTCATCGGGCATGGGCAGGGCCGCTCCCCCCGCAGCACTGCGCAGGCGCTGCTGCGGGGCGAGTACGCGTCCCGGTTGGCGGCCCGGGGTGCGGTCGCCGAACTGCTCGCCGCCCGGCTGACCGGGTTGCCCGGCGCGGACGAACCCCGACCGGACCCCCGGTTCCGGCTGCTGGCCCTGCGCCGGGTAGGGCGGGAACCGGTGGGGCAGAGCGGTGCTTCGGCGATCCCGTCTCCATCGTGACGACTTCTTTGCGGTAACCGCAAAGATGCTCGCCGGCAGCCCCGCACAAGTCGCACCCTGTCCGCATGAGCTCTCACCAGCACCAGCACCAGCACCAGCACCACGCCGACTCATCCAGCGGCGGTCACCCCGCCGCCACCGACATCGACTGGGACGCACTCGCCCCGGTCCTCGAAAGCGGTGCCGAAATGCACCGGCCGCTGTCCGCCCAGGCCGCGGCCTGGGTCGCCGAAGAGCTGCCCGCCGAGGACGTGCGCCGCGTCTTCGACATCGGCAGCGGCCCCGGGGTGCTGACCTGCCTGCTCGCCGAGACGTTCCCGTACGCGGAGGTGGTGGCGGTGGACGCCACACCCCAGCTCCTGGACCGCGTACGCGCCCGGGCCGTCCGCAGCGGCCTCGGGGACCGCGTACGCGTCCATGCCGCCGAAGCGCCCGACGGTCTTGAGGAACTGGGCACCGCCGACCTGATCTGGGCCGGGAACTCGGTCCACCACATGGGCGACCAGCGCCGCGCCCTCGCGGCCTTCGCGGCGCGGTTGCGTCCCGGCGGGCTGATCGCCGTGCTCGAAGGCGGGCTCCAGGCCCGGCATCTGCCGCGTGACATCGGCATCGGACGTCCCGGCCTGGAGTCCCGGATCGACGGGGCGAGCAGCGTCTGGTTCGAGGAGATGCGAGCGGCGCTGCCGGGCTATACGGCCACGGTGGAGCACTGGCCCGCGTTGCTGGCCGCCGCGGGCCTGTCGGACGCCCGTAGCCGCTCGTTCCTCCTCGACATCCCGGCACCACTGACCGCGGCCCAGCGCGAGCAACTGGTGTCGGCGTTCTCCTGGCTGCGCTCCGTCGTGGAGGGGCGGCTGGACGGGGACGACCTGTCGGTGATCGACCGGTTGCTGGACCCGGACGACGAGCAGGGGCTGATGCACCGCCCGGACTCCTTCCTGCTCACCGCCCGTACCGTGCACACGGCCAGGTCCACGGGCTCCTAGGCCGTCAGCAGCACCCCCGCGTACGAGGCCGCCGCGATGAGCACCCAGGCGGTCAGCCCCACCCCGGCGATCCGCAGCCCGGTCCGGGTCAGCGACGGCAGATGAACGGCACTGCCGAGCCCGAACAACGCGGCGGCCAGCAGTAGTTCCTGGGCCCTGCTCGCGGCCGTGAGCGCGTCCGCGGGCAGTAGTCCGGTCGTGCGCAACGCCACCATGGCGAGGAAGCCCAGGACGAACAGCGGTACCAGCGGAGGCCGCGCCGTGGTGGTGGCGGTGTTGGCGCGGCCGCGGCGGCGCGCGGCGATCGCCACCGCCGCCACCAGGGGAGCCAGCATGGCCACGCGCATCAGCTTGACCAGGACGGACTCGCCCAGCGCGTCCGCACCGGCCGTCTGGGCGGTGGCGACCACCTGACCCACGTCATGGACGCTTGCGCCCACCCAGCGGCCGAACTCGGCGTCGGTCAGCCCCAGCGGACCGTGCAGCAAAGGCAGTACGGCGATGGCCAGGGTGCCGCACAAGGTGACCAGAGCGACTGAGGTGACCACGTCGTCCTCGTCGCTGTCGTTCACCGCGCTCACCGCGCCGATCGCGGAAGCGCCGCAGATGGAGTAACCGGTGGCGATCAGCAGCGGCTGGTCGCCGGGCAGTCCGAACCGACGGCCCAGCCACCAGGTGCCCCAGAAGGTGGCGCCGACGACGGCGAACACCATGCCGACCGTCGCCCAGCCCAGTGCCAGAACGTCGCCTACGGCCAGCTTCAGACCGAGCAGCACGATGCCGATCCGCATCAGCCGTTTCGCGGCCAGAGTGAGTCCCGGACGGCACAGCCCCTTGACGCCGGTGCGCACCCACGGGGTGTGCGCCGTCGCGATGCCCAGCACGACCGCGGCGGTGAGCATCGGCACGCCCGGCAGCGCGAGGTGCACGAGCGAGGCCGCGAACACGCCGGCGGCTGCCAGCCCGAGCCCCGGAGCGAGCCTGCGGACGGGGCCGGGGACGGCCACCCAGGCGGTCCTCGCCAGAGATCGCCTCGCGACAGACCGCGGAGCGGCCCCGCGCCCTCGGACGGGCTCCGTGACGGCCGTCACCGGTCAGCCGGCAGGTCGTACACACGCCGGACGCTGCTGCCCAGGCGGGAGACGTCGGCTCCGTAGACGTGCAGGGAAATGGCCTTTTCCGTACCGGAGTTGCGGACGAGATGGATGTCGCCGGGCGGGGTGAAGGCGGCGACAGCTCCCTGTGGGCTGACCACATCCTCGGTGGCGACCAGCCGGGCCGTGGAGTCGCCCGGGACCAGGCGGTAGCGGCGCTCGGACTCCTCGCCCTGGTGGACGCCGGTGACGCCCCAGGAGACGTGGTCGTGGATCGCGGTGCTCTGACCGGGCAGCCAGACCAGGGCCACCAGCGAGAAGCTGCCGTCCTGCTCGGCGTGCAGGACATGCTGCCGATAGCGGTCCGGGTAGCCCTCGTGATGCTCGGCGAGGAGCAGGCCGGGCAGGCCCAGACACGGCGCGAGCCGCTGAGCCACGAGCTGCGCGGTGGGCTCGGGCGCCAGCCCCCGCTGGACGGTTTGGCGTATTCCTGCCACGAGCTCGCGCAGGGGCTCGGTGATCCGGGATGGTGGAGCGGTGGCGGTGGCCGTGTTCGCAGGGGTCATGGACGCAGCGTCCGCCCGACACGCCTCTCACGTCCAAGGAGTGTTGATTGCCATGCCTCAAGAAAACGCTTATGGATCGGCCACGGGCCGCTCAGCAGCCGATCCTTGCCTCCGACACAGCCTTGAGCTGGTCGAGCACCAGGGCGGTGGCGGGGATCCGCATATGGTCCCGGAGCACGTAGGCGGATATCTGTCGACGGGTGTGAGGTTCCACGATCCGCCCGGTGACCTTCTCGTGGCAGAGGAACGACAGCACCAGCGCGGGGACCACCGCGATGCCCACCCCGGCGGCCACCAGGCTCTGCAGCACCAGGTTGTCATCCGTGGTGCAGGCGATGTCGGGGGTGAAGCCCTCCTCCGCGCAGGATTGCAGGAAATGGGCGCGGCAGCGCAGGCATCCCGCGATCCAGCGCTCATGCGCCAGGTCGGACAGGCGCACGTTCCGGCGCCGGGCGAGCGGGTGCCCCGTGGGCAGCAGCACGGTGAGGGGGTCCTCAAGAAGGGGGATTTCGGCGAGTTCCTCCGGGATTTCGGTCGGCTGGCCCGGATAGCTGAAGGCCAGGCTGATATCGCACTCGCCCTGCGCCACCAGCCGGAGCGACTCGGGTGGTTCGTTCTCCACCAGTTCCACCCTTATCCCCGGGTGTTCCGCGGTCAGCCGCGCCATGACCTCTGGAAGGACGGTCGCCCCCGCGCTGGGGAAGGCGCACACCGTCACTCGCCCGGAGCGGAGCCTCGCGATGGCGTCTATCTGCTGCTGGGCCGCCGAGAGGCTGCCCAGGATCGTTCCCGCGTGCCGCCTGAGCGCCTCACCGGCCTCGGTGAGCCTGAGGCCCCGTCCGACCCGGGTGAACAAGGGGGTGCCGACGTCCCGTTCGAGCGCCTTCATCTGCTGGCTGACGGCCGGCTGGGTGTAGCCGAGCGCGCGTGCAGCCGCCGAATAGGAGCCGCTCCTCACCACCTCGTGGAAGGTCTTGATGTACCGGGAGTCGAACACGATGAAAGCATAAGCGGAAATTGGGGTGCTCAAAGGCGGCGGTATCTGCCGTTCGATCCACCTTGCGGCTGGAACCGGCGGGTATCGCCGGCAGCACGGTCCGCACTGCCTCCCCGGCGGCGGGCACTCCGGTGACCTGACCCACCACCGAGGAACGACGGCCGGACGCGCCGCAGACCCCGTCCCGGGACTCCACGGGGATTCGCGGGTCAGGCCCCGAGGCTGAAGGTGGCCGGGTCGGGGCCCAGTCGGCGCTCTTCACCGAGCGCGGCGAAGGCGGCGAGGTCGTCCGCGTCCAGCTCGAAGCCGAAGACGTCGATGTTCTCCCGGATCCGGGAGGGAGTCACGGACTTGGGGATCACCACATTGCCCATCTGGAGGTGCCAGCGCAGCACGACCTGAGCGGGGCTGCGACCGTGCTTGCGGGCGACCGCCACAACCGTGGGCACCTCGAGCAGCCCACGCCCCTGACCCAGCGGCGACCATGCCTCGGTGGCGATGCCGTGCCGGGAATGAAGGGCGCGGGACTCCTCCTGCTGAAGCTGGGGATGCAGCTCGATCTGGTTGACGGCGGGCACGACCGTGCTCTCGCCCAGCAGCCGCTGCAGATGCCCGGGGAGGAAGTTGGACACCCCGATCGCCCGGGTGCGCCCCTCCGCGAGGAGTGTTTCGAAGGCCCGGTAAGTGTCCACATACTGATCCCTGGCCGGTACCGGCCAGTGGATGAGATACAGGTCGAGGTAGTCGAGGCCCAGCCGTTCCAGGGAGGCGTCGAAGGCGCGGAGGGTCGCGTCGTAGCCCTGGTCGCTGTTCCAGAGTTTGGTGGTGATGAAGAGTTCCTCACGGGGAATCCCCGAGTCGGCCAGCGCGCGGCCCGTGCCCTTCTCGTTCTCGTAGATGGCTGCCGTGTCGATGCTCCGATAGCCGGCGTCCAGGGCCGTGGCGACGCTCCTGGTCGCCTCGTCGTCGGGGACCTGCCAGACGCCGAAACCGAGCTGCGGCATCGGCACGCCGTTGTTCAGGGTGATGGAGGGGATGTTGCTCACGAGCAGTCGGTCCTCACGTTCGTCTCTGCCTGCTGCTCCGGACAACGAACAAACGGACAGCGACATTCCGGCTCAGTGATATCGGCGGGTATCGGTGCGGCGGTATCCGTGGTCTCAGCGGTAGAGAGCGTCGACCTCTTCCGCGTAGGCCGTCTCGATCGCCTTGCGTTTCAGCTTCAGTGACGGGGTGAGCAGCCCGTGCTCCTCACTGAACGGATGCGCCAGTATCCGGAATGTCCTGATGGACTCCGCCTGCGACACCAGGGTGTTGGCGGCCACCACCGCACGCCGGATCTCCATCTCCAGATCGGGGTCGCGTACGAGTTCGGACGGCGGCATAGGGGCCCTGTTGTGCATGGCCAGCCAATGGTCGACGGCCTCCTGGTCCACGGTGACCAGGGCCGCGATGAACGGCCGGTCGTTGCCGACCACGATGCACTGGGCCACCAGCGGATGTGCCCTGACCCGTTCCTCAAGGCCCACCGGCGACACGCTCTTGCCGCCGGAGGTCACCAGGATCTCCTTCTTTCGCCCGGT
The DNA here is from genome assembly GCF_042724175.1 of Streptomyces sp. NPDC127084. Classification (NCBI taxonomy): domain Bacteria; kingdom Bacillati; phylum Actinomycetota; class Actinomycetes; order Kitasatosporales; family Streptomycetaceae; genus Streptomyces; species Streptomyces sp. NPDC127084. The sequence continues at coordinate 18,490 of NZ_JBHXFA010000017.1, read as the reverse complement.
GATCGTCAGATAGCCCTCCTCGTCCAGCGCGCCGAGATCTCCGGTGGCGAGCCAGCCGTCGTTCAGCACCGCGTCGGTCGACTTCGGATCGTTGAGGTAGCCGGCGAAGATCTGTCCACCGCGCAGCCATACCTCACCGTCCTCGGCGATACGGACGGTCGTGCCGGGGATGGGCTGGCCTACCGTGCCGTACTTGGTGCGCTCGGGGGGATTCGCGGTCGCGGCGGCGGTCGACTCGGTGAGTCCGTAGCCCTCGAAGATGGTCACCCCGGCGCCTTCGAAGAACAAGCCGAGCCGCCGGTCCATACCGGACCCGCCGGACATGGCGTGCCGCACCCGGCCGCCCATCGCGTCACGGACCTTCTGGTAGACGACCTTCTCGAAGAACTGGTGCTGCACCCTCAGCGTCGCCGAAGGCCCGGGGCCGAGCCCGAACGCCCGGTGCTCCAGCGCCTCGGCATAGCGCACCGCGACATCGGCTGCCTTGTCGAAAGGCCCCGACTTCCCGCCGGCCTCCGCCTTGCGCCGCGCCGCGTTGAAGACCTTCTCGAAGATGTAGGGGACAGCCAGGATGAACGTCGGCCGGAAGGACGCGAGATCCGGCAGTAGCGCACTGGCCTGGAGCACCGGCTGATGGCCCATCCTGACTCGGCCGCGGATCGCCGCGACCTGCACCATACGGCCGAAGACATGCGCCAGGGGCAGGAAGAGCAGGGTCGCCGGCTCGTCGCCCGGCTTGGAGTGGAAGACCGGCTCCCAGCGTTCGATCAGGGTGTCGGTCTCGTACATGAAGTTGGCGTGGGTGATCACACAGCCCTTGGGGCGGCCCGTCGTCCCCGAGGTGTAGATAATCGTCGCCACCGACTCGGGAGTCACCGCCCGGCGGTGCCGCTGCACCACCTCCTCCTCGATGCGCTCGCCCGCCGTGGTCAGTTCGGCCACGGCTGACTTGTCCAGTTGCCACAGCCGCTTCAGTAGCGGAAGCCGGTCGATGACCGACCCGATGGTCATGGCATGGTCCTCGTGCTCGACCACGCAGGCGGATACTTCGGCGTCGTGCAGCATCCAGAAGACCTGCTCGGCGGACGACGTCGGGTAGACGGGCACACTCTGCGCACCGACGGCCCAGAGCGCGAAGTCGAAGAGCGTCCACTCGTACCGGGTACGGCACATGATCGCGACCCGGTCGCCGAAACGTACGCCTTCCGAGAGCAGCCCCTTCGCGAGGGCCAGCACCTCATCGCGGAACTCGCCGGCGGTCACATCACGCCACTCGCCCTGATGGTCCTTGCGGCTGAGGGCGACACGATCCGGATCCGATCGGGCGTTGTCGAACACGGCATCCGCCAGGCCGCCGACAGGTGGGGCCGTCGCCAAAGGTGGAACCGTGAACTCACGCAATGACCTGCTCCTTGTGGCGCTCCGCACAGCGCCGGTGACGGTACCCCACCGCGAGCCCGCTGGGGAGGGGCTCCAGCAAGTCGGCACATTTCGCATCGCTGCTGGTCAGCCGTTCATATCCGGCCATATGAGGGGGCGTTGGGCAAGGCTCTGCCCAAAGAGCACATGAGAATGCCGGTAATCTACACCGAATCTGTACGAGGCGGTCACGGCCGCTCTACGTGAGTGCGAGGCTCAAGCGGGCTGTGCGAGGCCTCTTGCCGCGACACCGCTCACCACGGCGCCCCGGCGCGGTGCAACCGGTCGCCGCCCGCGAGGATCGAGGCAGCGAGCGCGTCGGCGGCCTCCCGGGTGCCGCGGGAGGCGCCGGGCCGGTGGCCGTGGAGTAGTACGAAGTCCACCTCGCCCAGCGTGGGCAGCCCCGCCCTGGCAGGCACCGGGGCGAGGCCGGGTGGCACCAGTCCACGGGTATGGGCCATCACCCCGAGCTCCGCCCGCGCCGCCGCGATCAGCGCGCTGAGACTGGTGCTCGTACACACCACGTGCCAGGCCCGGTTGTGCGACTGGAGGGCCTCCAGAGCCCGGGCGCGGGTGATACCCGGCGGAGGGAAGACGATCAGGGGCACGGGGCGGTCCGGGTCCGGACTGACCCGAGGGGCGCCGATCCAGCTCAATGTGTCCCGCCACACCAGTTCACCGGGCCCGTCGCGCACAGCCCGCTTGGCGAGCACCAGATCAAGCCCACCCGCGTCAAGCCGCCGGTGGAGCGTGCCGGACAGCGCGACCGTGAGTTCCAGATCCACTTCGGGGTGCTCGCCGCGGAACGTCCTGAGGATCTCCGGCAGCCGGGTGAGGACGAAGTCCTCGGACGCCCCGAAACGCAGCCGCCCACGTGGCCGGCTCCCGGAGAAGAAGGCGGCGGCGCGTTCCTGCGCGTCCAGAATCGACCGGGCGAAGCCCAGCATGGCCTCCCCATCCTCGGTGAGCCGCACGCTGTGCGTGTCCCGGGTGAACAGCCGGCGACCCGTGGCGCCCTCCAGCCTGCGCACATGCTGGCTCACCGTCGACTGGCGCACCCCGAGCCGGCGGGCGGCCTCGGTGAAGCTCAGGGTCTGAGCGACCGCGAGGAAGGTACGCAGGTGGGTCGGGTCGTACACACTTCTCAGGCTACGCGCCCATCGCGAAACGTGATGACAGTCAGTCCGGAGTACGGGATTCCCGATCGGCCTCCCGCCGGTGACGATGGGGAGTGCGTCGCCCCGTCAACCACGCGGCTCGCCAGCAACCGCACGAGAGCACAGGAAGCGCAGAGAGCATGAGCCGCCTTGTCCCTTCGCGCCTACCGCTCCGTGCGCCGTCCCGGCTGCCGCTCGACCCGTTCCTGACGGTGCTGACCGCCACAGTCCTGCTCGCGGTGCTGCTGCCTGCCTCCGGCGCGGCGGCCACCGTCGTCGACGGAGCGGCCACAGGCGCCATCGGCCTGCTGTTCTTCCTCTACGGGGTGCGCCTGTCCACCCGTGAGGCACTGGACGGGATGCGGCACTGGCGCCTGCACCTGACCGTACTGGCGGCGACGTTCCTGCTCTTCCCGCTCCTCGGACTCGCCGCACGGGGACTGGTCCCGTGGCTGCTCGCCCCGCAGCTCTACACCGGACTGCTCTTCCTCTGCCTGGTCCCGTCGACCGTCCAGTCCTCGATCGCGTTCACATCGATCGCCCGCGGCAACGTGTCCGCCGCGATCTGCGCGGGCTCGTTCTCCAGTCTCGCCGGAATCTTCCTCACCCCTCTGCTGGCCGCGCTCCTCCTCGGACAGCAGGCGGGCGGCTTCTCCACGGACGCGATGCTCAGGATCGTGTGGCAACTGCTGCTGCCGTTCCTCGCCGGACAGCTGACACGCCGCTGGACGGCGGGCTTCGTGGCACGGCACAGCAGGAAGTCCCACCTGGTGGACCGCGGTTCGATCCTGCTGGTGGTGTACGCCGCCTTCAGCGAGGGCATGGTCGCGGGCGTCTGGCACCAGGTCACCCCGCTGCGGTTGGGTGCACTGCTGCTCGTGGAGGCGGCGCTGCTCGCCGTGATGCTGGTGCTGACCTGGTACGTCCCGAAGCGGCTCGGCTTCGGCCGCGGCGACCTCATCGCGATCCAGTTCGCCGGCTCCAAGAAGAGTCTCGCCGCGGGACTTCCGATGGCCGGTGTGCTCTTCGGCGCACACGCGGGGCTCGCCGTTCTACCGCTGATGCTCTTCCACCAGTTGCAGTTGATGGTGTGCGCGGTGATCGCGAAACGCCGGTCCGGGCGCCGCCCCGGGCTCGAACCCTCCCAGCGGACCAGGCAGCGCCAGGTCGCGAACAACACGTAGCGGAGGGCCGCCAGCGGAGCCGCGGCCCGCGGCAACCGGGACCAGCGGCACACCACGGACCTGCGGCAACACCGGGAACAGGGTGATTAGCCCGTGGCACAGACTCCCACCAGGGAGCGATAGCGTGCGGCCATGCCCGCACTCGAACCCCCGATAGCCCGCGCCGCCGGCGTGGTCGCTCCCCGGGCGGCACGCCCCTGCACACTGGTGGTCTGCCGCGGCTGCTGCTGCGGCGATCCCCGGAAGAACCCGGGAACCGACCATGAGGCGCAGGTCCGCAGGCTGCGCGAGGCCGCAGCCGCGTCGGCCGGCCGCTTCGCGGTGCGCACCAGCGAGTGCCTCGGGCCGTGCGGCCAGGCCAACGTGGTGGTCGTGCAGCCGTCTTCGGCCGCCAGGTCCCGGGGCGCGCGTCCCGTCTGGCTGGGCTGGGTGCTCGACGACGAAGCGACCCGGGAGGTGCTCGACTGGCTGCACGCCGGCGGCCCGGGGCTCGCCGAACCCTCCGCCACCCTAGCGCTCCAGCTCATCACACCCCCGGCGGCCCGCCCTCGCGCCGCCCGCTGAGCAACGCCGCCTCACACCCGCGAAGGCAGTGCGACGCGCTCTTCGCCCGCGTACACGTTCATGTCGGGCCCGCGCAGAAAGCCGACCAGGGTGAGACCCGACTCCAAAGCCAGGTCCACGGCCAGCGACGAGGGCGCTGAAACGGCCGCCAGCACCGGGATCCCCGCCATCACCGCTTTCTGCGCCAGCTCGAACGACGCCCGACCGGACACCAGCAGGATCGCCCGCGACAACGGCAGCAGGCCCTCCCGCAGCGCCCTGCCGACCAGCTTGTCCACGGCGTTGTGCCGTCCCACGTCCTCGCGGACGTCCAGCATCTCGCCGTCCGCCGAGAACAGCGCGGCGGCGTGGAGCCCGCCGGTCTTGTCGAAGACCCGCTGTGCCGCCCGCAGGCGCTCGGGGAGTCGGGCCAGCAGCGCCGACTCGACCCGCAGCGCCGGAGTCGACGGGGAGCGGCCGGTGATCGGGAACCGGGTGGCGGTGCGTACGGCGTCGAGGCTGGCCTTGCCGCACAGACCGCAGGAGGATGTGGTGTAGACGTTGCGTTCCAGCGTGATGTCCGGCACCGGGACGCCGGGCGCGAGCTGCACATCGACGACGTTGTAGGTGTTCGCGCCACCGCCGGGCTCCGCGCCCGCGCAGTACACGACCGACCTGATGTCCTCGGCGGCGCCGATCACACCCTCGCTGACCAGGAAGCCCACCGCGAGTGCGAAGTCGTCGCCCGGCGTACGCATGGTGATGGCCAGCGGCCGGCCGTTCAGCCGGATCTCCATGGGTTCCTCGGCGACCAGGGTGTCCGGCCGGACGGCCACCGCCCCGTCCCTGATCCGGATCGTGCGGCGGCGCTCGGTGACCCGTCCCATGGTGATCAGTCCCGGTTCTGTGCGTGCGGTGGTTTCAGTGGTCCCATTGTCGCCGTCTCGCGTCTCCGTCCCGTCTCCGGAGCCGCGGACCGTCCGCCCGTACGCCTGAGGTGCGCTCCCGTACGGCCCTGACGCATCCTTGCTGTGTGACCTGGTACGGCGCGGCGAGGCATGGCCCGCGCAGCAGGCGCGGGCAGCATCATGGGACGAGCGTCGGCGCTGTCACCGGTGCGGACGGGCTCGGACTCGTGCTCGCCGAAGCCGCGGTCAATGCCACCGGCGCGGTGGGCGGGTACGCCGGTGGGGTATATCTGCGCTCGGAATCCGAAGGCCTGCTCCGCCTGGCCGTTCTCGTCGGACTACCGGGCGAGCTGATGCGCCCCTGGTGGCGTATGCATGTGAACCGCCCGTTCCCCGTGGCCGAGTGCTACCGCACGTCCGAGCCCATCCACCTCGCCGACAGCGAGGAGGCCATGCGCCGCTTCCCCCAGCTCATGGCCGGGCTTCCGTTCCCCTTCGGCTCCCTCTACGTGCCCACCGAGAACGCCGGCGAGAAGTTCGGAGTGCTGGTGGCACTGCGCCCCGCCACCCCGGGACATCCCGTCGAGCAGTCCGACCAGCGTCGGATGAGCCAGGCCGGTCTGCGACTCGGTGCCGCACTCGCCCAGCTGGAGCGGGACGGCATACCCGTGAGCTGGAGCGGCGAGCCCCTGGTGGTGCAGACCCCCGAGGCCACCGCCCGGCCGCTGCGGATCGGCACGTTCGACTGGGATCTCAGCAGCGGAGACCTCATCGCCGACGAGGAGTTCTGCGCCATCCTCGGCATCAGTCCGGACGAGTTCGACGGCCGGGTCGAGGCGCTTACCGCGCGGGTGGTGCCCGAGGACGTCTACCAGCTGTGGGTCGTCGCCAGGGAAGCCGCCCAGGACGGTCGGCCGGTGGTCCGCAGGCTGCGGTTGCAGCGCCCCGACGGACCCTCGTCCCTGCTTGAGCTCGCGGGCCGCCCCGTCCATCCGCCGGGCGGCGGGATCGGCGTGCGGCGCCTCGCCGGCTCGCTGATCGATCTCGGCTCGGGAGTGATCGCCGGCGAGGCGGTCGCCGACCGGCTGCCCGACGGGCTCTTCTCGCTCGACCGGTCCGCGCGGATCACCTACGTCAACCGCACCGCGGAGGCACTGCTCGGTCTCAGCCGAACCGAGCTGATCGGCCGGGTGCTGTGGGACGCCGTGCCCTGGCTGGACCGGCCCGCCTACGAGGACTACTACCGGGCCGCGCTGCTCTCCGACGACCCGGTGCGCTTCCAGGTGGAGCGGGGTCGGCAGGACTGGGTCTCGGTATCGCTCTACCCCGGCCACCACGGGCTCACCGGGACCATCGCCGCCGCCGACCGCCCCGAATACGGGACCGCGTCCATCAGCCGCCCCGGAGCCGGTCTGGCCTTCGCCGCACCCGGCGACCACGCCACCGCCCTGTACCGGCCGGTCGCCCTCGCCATCGCCCTGACGGAGGCCGTCACGGCGAGGCAGGTGTCGGCGGTCGTCACCGAGGAACTGCTACCCGCGTTCGGCGGACGCCAGCTGGCCATCTACGTACTCCACGAGCGGCATCTCTATCTCGCCTGGGAGACCGGCTTCCCGGCCGGATTCCTCGAACCCTTCGAGGGGGTGGGGCTCGACGCCCGGCTGCCCGGTGTGGAGACCCTCACCACAGGACGTCCGATCTTCTTCGAATCCATGGAACTGCTGGCCTCCGCCTACCCCGGCATCCCCCTGGACGCCGCGGTCGGCGCACGGGCCTTCCTCCCCCTGATCGCCTCCGGACGGCCCGTGGGCTCCTGCATCCTCGGTTTCGACCAGCCGCGCGGCTTCGCCCCCGAGGAACGTACGGTGCTCACGGCCCTCGCCGGCCTGATCGCCCAGGCTCTCGAACGTGCCCGGCGCTACGACACCGAAGCGGCCCTGGCACGCGGCCTCCAGGACGCACTGCTACCGCACCGGCTGCCCGCGATCGAGAACGTGGAGACAGTCGGCCGCTATCTGCCGGGCACCCAGGGCATGGATGTCGGAGGCGACTGGTACGACGTCATCGAGACGGACCGCGGTCTCGACCTGGTCATCGGCGACGTCCAAGGGCATGGCGTGTCCGCGGCGGCCATCATGGGCCAACTGCGCAGCGCGGTACACGCCTTCGCGCTCGCCGGCCTGGAGCCCGCGGACGTGGTCAGCGGCACCAACCGGCTCCTCAGCGACCTCGATCCCGCCCACTTCGCCACCTGCTGCTACGTCCGGCTCGACCCCGCCACCGGCGACGCCCAAGCCGTACGGGCCGGACACCCGCAGCCGCTGATCCGCCGACCCGACGGCACCACCGAGGTGCTCGACCTCGCGGGCGGCCTCATCCTCGGTGTCGACCCCGCGGAGGCCTACCCCGTCAGCGAGTTGAGCATCAAGCCGGGCGAGGTGCTGGCCCTGTTCACCGATGGCCTGATCGAACGCCCGGGCAGGGACATCGACATAGGCATCGAGCAACTGCGCTCCACCCTCGAACGGTCGGGCCCGGCCACCGTCGCCGAGGTCGCCGACCGCCTCATCCGGGACGCGCGGCGCTCCACCGACCGTCCCGACGACATCGCACTGCTGCTCACCGCCCGCTGGACCGGACCCGAAACCGAGCGAACGCTGGGCCGTTCAGCCGCCGGTTGATCTGCACACAATCTCCGGCGCGCGGTCATATGCCGTCAACTCCCTGAAATTTGTGGCTACTGACCAGTAGATGGAATGTTCCATTCCGTACATCATGAGGCGCGAGCATGCCAACGCTCGTTCGTTTGAACGACGTACGGGCATGCCCTGAGCCGCCGCATCCCCATCCCCAGGAGTCCCCTCATGCATGTACGCAGATGGAAGACCGGCGCAGCCGCGGTCCTCGCCGCCGCGGCCCTCGCCGTATCCGCCCCGACGGCATCCGCCGCCGCCCCGGCGCAGTCCGCTGCGAAGCACCAGACCGCGACCACCGCCGCAGGGGTCGCCGGTGTCGACTACGCGACCTGGCAGCGCGACGTCGACGCGGTCATCGCCGTGGCCCGCCCCTACATCGAGCAGCGCACCTCGCAGCCCTCCACCAGGAAGCAGGCGATCGTCCTCGACATCGACAACTCGTCGCTGGAGACGGACTTCCACCCGTTCTGGGAGTGGCCCACCCCCGCCATCAAGCAGGTCCGGGACCTCGCCCGGTTCGCCGACTCACGCGGCGTGGACATCTTCTTCGTCACCGCGCGCCCGGGCATCATCTACTCCATCACGGACTACAACCTGAAGAAGGCCGGTTACCCGGTCGACGGCCTGTACGTGCGTGACCTGCCCGACCTCTTCGACGAAGTCAGCGCGTACAAGACCCGCAAGCGTGCCGAGATCGAGGCGAAGGGCTACACGATCATCGCCAACATCGGCAACCGGGACACCGACCTCGTCGGCGGCCACGCGGAGCGGACGTTCAAGCTGCCCGACTACGACGGCGCCCTCTCCTGACCACCGGGTGACCCCAGGGTGGCCTCGGTGGACCGCTCCCGGTCCATTGGGGCCACCTTGGGTGGTGGCGATGTCGCACAGCGTAACAAACCCCTCCGGGCACGCCACTGACCACCCGAAATGCGGTTCAGGAGCACCCCGAAGCCCTGGTAGAGTTGTCCATGTCGCCGCGGGGAACACCGCGAGGCAAAACACCTGGTCCGGGTGGCGGAATGGCAGACGCGCTAGCTTGAGGTGCTAGTGCCCTTTATCGGGCGTGGGGGTTCAAGTCCCCCCTCGGACACCAGCGAAGACCCCTGTTGATCAGGGGTCTTCTGTGTTTTTCGGTGCACCCCGAAATTCCGTGTCTCCGGCGGGATCGGAGGGCCGAGTCGGACGATCGGATCTTGAGGATCTCGAGAAAGCCGGGTGAGGTGGACGCACTCCCCGCCACTCTCAACGTATAGCGCACCAGGGGGCTTGCGGCAAGGCCCCGGTCGTGCCGCAAAATCGCAGGCCGAAGCCGGAACCCCGCGCAAATTGGAGAGCCACGAAGTGCGTGTATCGCTGTTGTCGGAAAACGCATGGTGCGGCGATACGGGCTCGGAGATCGCGAGCCCGGATCGGAGCTGACGGTGAACCCTGTGAGTACCCGGGCTTTCATGCTGCTCGATCGGCTCGCCCGCGACGCCGGCTCGACGCTGACCGCCGACGACGACGAGCCGGGTGATCAGGCGGCGGAGGCGGCGGTCGGCGGCATGGCTACTTCCGGCCGCCTTCGAGCCAGTCCCGGTAGTAGGTGGGACCCAGGTCGGCGCCCTCCGGAGCAGTGAGCACATCGCCGGGGACCACGGCGAACATGCCCGCCTGGTCGTCCGTCACCACACGACGGCCGTCAGGCCGGGCGCCCAGGGTGATCCGGCCCAGCTCGCTGAGGGGGAACACCTCGGGGCCGCCGGTGTTGCGGGTGCCCCGCAACGGGGACCCGGAGGCGGTGCCCACGACCGCGGCGGCGACATCGGCCGACGCCATCGGCTGCACAGGGGTCGGCGGCAGACGGACGATGTCGCCGTCGCTCGTCCAGGACATGATGGTCTCGACGAACTCGTAGAACTGGGTGGCCCGCACGATCGAAAACGCGATCGGCCCGTTCGCGAGGGCGTTCTCCTGGGCGGCCTTGGCCCGGTAGTAGTCGAGTTGGGGCACCTGGTCCACACCGACGATCGAGAGAATCACATGGTGGCCCACCCCGGCCGCATCCGCCGCGGCTCCGACGGCAGCCATCGACGTCTCGAAGAAATCGACCGAGGACGCGTCGAAGGTGGGGGAGTTCGTCAGATTGACCACCACATCGGCGCCCGCGAGGGCCTCGTCCAGCCCCTTGCCGCTGACCACATCGACCCCGGTCGACAGCGAGGCAGGCACCACCTCGTGTCCGGCTGCCGTAAGCAGCTCGACTGCCTGGGAGCCGATCAGGCCCGTCCCTCCGAGGACTGTGAACTTCATGAGGCACCCCTCGCGATGGTCTTCTCGGTGGCCCGGTTCTCGGTGACGGCGGGGCGGAAGCATTGCCTCCGACCACGGTACGCCTCGGTTCACCACGGCCGCAGAGGTGAACGGCGGCCGACGAAAGGTGGGCCGCGAGGAGGCGGAGTAGCCTGGCCTAGGAGGCGCGTACGAGGTCCGTCTCTTCTCGTGCCGGGGGTGGCGCGATGGCGAACGATGAGTCTGCGGAGGCTTCTCGACGCGGCCGTCGCCGAAGTCCAGGAGGCGGCGCGCCGCCCGGCGTTCCCGACGGTGCGCGGAAGGAGCCGACATGAACCACGCAACGCGTCGTGCGGGTGAGGGACTGCGGGTGGCGGTCGTGGGGGCGACGGGTAACGCCGGCACCAGCGTCGTAGAGGCGCTGGTCAGGCGCTCCGATGTGTCGTCGGTGCTCGGTCTGGCCCGCCGGGCGCCGCGCTGGAGGCCCGACAAGGTCACCTGGGTGGAAGCCGATGTGGACCCGGGCGGCGCCGACCTCGTGCCGCACTTCACAGGCGTGGACGCTGTCGTGCATCTGGCCTGGAAATTCCAGCCCACGCACGACCCTGTGACCACATGGCGCACCAACGTGCTGGGAAGCATCCGCGTCTTCGAGGCGGCCGCCGCCGCCGGAGTGCCGGCACTCGTCCACGCTTCCTCGGTGGGTGCCTATTCACCAGGGCCGAAGACCAGCCGAGTTGACGAGACCTGGCCCACGCACGGCTGGCCGCAGGCGGCGTACTGCAGGGAGAAGGCCTACCTGGAGCGCTTCCTGGACGCGTACGAGCAGCGGCACCGCGAGATGAGGGTGGTCCGCATGCGTCCCGGGTTCCTGTTCAAGCAGGAGTCGGCGTCCCAGCAGCGAAGGATCTTCGCGGGGCGGTTCCTGCCGGCCCAGCTCGTCCGGCCGTCACTCCTTCCCGCGGTTCCGGATCTGCCCGGCCTGACCTTCCAGGCTCTGCACACCGACGATGCCGCTGCCGCATACGTCGCAGCGGTCGTGCGCCCGGTCAAAGGCCCGTTCAACCTCGCCGCGGACCCGCCCATCGACGCCGCCGAACTCGCCGGGATCCTGGAAGCCCGGACACTGAAGGTCCCGGTGCCACCGGTGCGGGCGGCTCTGTCGGCTGCCTGGCGGTTGCGTCTCGTGCCCGCGTCGCCCGATCTGTTCGACGCCGTACTGAGGCTCCCGCTGATGGACACCTCGCGTGCCCGGGGCGACCTGGGCTGGCTACCCGCACACACGTCAGTCGCGGCGATCCGGGAATTCCTCGACGGACTCCGCTCCCACGCGGGCATGGACACCGCCCCGCTTGCCGCCTGAGCGAAGGCGGGAAACCCTGACCCGGCACTTTGGTGAGCCCTCTCAGACCGGAGGCGCTTCACGCTCGGTGATCGGTGTATGCGTACGGTCCGGCCCCACCTCGTCACAGAACGTGGGGGCAAGCCTGGGTCAGCGTGGCTCGGAAACTCGTTTCAGACGGTACGCAGCTGAGTCACCTCATCCGATCTGAGTAACTCACCGGGCCGAACGGAACAAGCCCACGTGCCGGCCCTAGGTCTGTCCGCCACGGCGCGTCAGCGGCCACGCGTCAGCGACGAAGGAGCACCGGCGGACTGCGCACCCTCCAGGGCGAGGTTGAGCCGGTCCGCACCAGACTTCGTGACGATGTACATGTTTCCCTGGCGGCAGGCGAAGTCACCTGACGGGTCGGTGGGGCGGCTGGTGACCGCGGCGAAGATCATGGTGTCCCCGCGCACCTGCCGCAGTTCGAGCGCCTCGGTGCAGCCGAGGTTGCGGCCGGTGGCGATCTCCTCGAGGTCGCTGACCTGCCGCCCGATGAGATCGCCGACAGCACCTTCATGAAGGGTGACCGTGACGGAGAAATCCCGTGTCCTCGGCCTGCTGATGCCGTCCGCGTCAGGCGTACCGGGGCCGGTGCCCGTCCATGTACCGACCCAGGCAGCCGGCAGGGAGCTCGTGGCGGCGGACGAGGACGCGGCAGTGGGGGAGGGGCCGCGGGAGGCGGCGTTACCGTCGTTGCCCCAGGGAAGACGGGGCACGAGAACGACGGCGGCCAAGGCCAGTACCGCCACCGCGGCCACCGCGGCGACCGTACGGGGGCCGCGCCCCCGTCTCGCGCCCCGCGACGGAGCCGACGCCGGGTACGGCGGTACGGGAACGGGAGCGGGTGACGTCATCGCCGCCACCGTGGGTTCGGGCACGGACAGCAGGCGGCGGAGCTCCGCCTCCCGGCGGTCGGCCTCCGCCGGCAGGGCTGGGGGCGCGGCCGCGCCCCAACTCCCCGTACCGAGGGCGGTGAGCCGCGCACCTATCTCGTCGGCCGTGGGACGCTGCTCAGGCGCCTTGGCCAGGCACTCCTTCACCAACGGCGCGAGAGATTCCGGCACCCCGTCGAGCAGCGGCTCGTCATGCACGATCCGGTAGAGCAACGTGGGCAGTTGGAGCTCTTCGCCAGGTCCCGCGAAGGGGCCCCGGCCGGTCGCCGCGTACACCAGAACCGCCGCGAGCGAGAAGACATCCGCAGGCGCACCGGCCGCGGTCCCCACCGCCTGTTCGGGAGCGAGATACCCGGGTGTGCCGATCACAGCGCCGGTCTGGGTCTGACGCGGGTCGCGGACGGCGCGGGCGATGCCGAAGTCGATGAGAAGGGGGCGCTCGGGGCCCAGCAGGATGTTGCCCGGTTTGATGTCGCGGTGGACCACCCCCGCCTCACGTACGGCCACGAGCGCGGCCGACAGCTCACGGGCCAGGACCCGTACCGCCGGTTCCGGCAGCGGGCCGTGGCGCTGCACCCATTCACCGAGCGACGGCGCGGGGACGTACTCCGTCGCCAGCCACTGCGGCGCGTGCCCCGGCGGGCTGAAGTCCACGACCGTGACCGTCCAGGGGGAGCGGACCCGGTCACTGGTGTGTATCTCGCGGGCGAACCGTTCGGCGAATCCCGGCTCCCGGCTCACATCGGGACGCACGGTCTTCAGCGCCAGCGCGCGTCCCGACGCCGTCCGGGCCAGGAAGACCTCGCCCATGCCGCCTTCGCCGAGCCGCGCCAGCAGCCCGTACCCCCCGATCCGCGGCGGGTCATGAGGTCTGAGAGCTTCCACCAACTGGTACCCCCCAGTCCCGAGAGCCGATGCCGGCCCACAGTATCGGCGCACGCACTGACACCGGAACGCCGACCCCGGTGGTGGGTGACATGCTCGGTGGCGATGATCGGGTCCCCCAGGAAATGCGCGGCCTTCCGGCCCCGAAAGTCCCTACCGCGTCGGTGAGTCCGGTGGCGGTAGCGAGCGTCCTCGCCTTCCCCCGGGGGGCGCCCGCCCGGAGGGACCCAGCCGGTGGGGAGCCCTGGCCCAGCAGGGCTCAGAGCCCGGCTTCCATACGCTCCACGGCGTCCTTGGCCTCCTTCAGATCGGCGTCGGTCACCCCGCGGTAGACCTTGATCGCCTCGATCTTCCTGCCCTCGCGCAGCAGCGCGGTCACCCGCTCCAACCGGGGGTCAGCCGGTTCGCTGACGCCCATGTGACCCAGCACCTGGTCCAACTTGCGCTCAAGTCGCGAGATCCGGCGTTCCATGCGGCTCAGTTTGAGTTCGACGGAACCACTCAGCATGAGGACTGCGATGACTGTCAGCAGAACTGCGATTTCCATGTTCCCGAATGCTACGTGAGGCCATGACAACGTCGTGGTGGCTGGGGGGGGGGGGGCCCCCCGGTCTCGCGGGGCCGACCGCGCGCGGGAGTCAGAGAGAGCGGGTGTGAGTC
>NZ_JBHXFA010000017.1:0-4474 GCF_042724175.1 Streptomyces sp. NPDC127084 | reverse complement strand
CACCCCCTCTCGTGTGTCCGTCGTGTTTCTGGAAAGTTATTTCATTATCACGAGTTCGGGAGTCGAGTGCTCGTCGTACTTGGCTGGCCGCGGGGGGGGCGCCCCCCCCCGCGACCCCCCGGTGCCACAGGCCGGCGAATCGATCTAGCCTGGACTGATGGACAGCGGCAGTGGCAGTGGTGGCGGAAGGCAACAGGCGGCACCGAACAGCCTCGGGGACTTCCTGCGAGCCCGGCGCGCCCAGCAGCGTCCCGAGGACACGGGACTGACTGTCACCGGGCGCCGCAGAGTGCCCGGTCTGCGCCGTGAAGAGGTCGCCCTGCTGGCCGGGGTCAGCGCCGACTACTACATGCGGCTTGAGCAGGGACGGGAACGGCATCCGTCGCCCCAGGTGCTCGACGCCATCGCCCGGGCTCTGAGGCTCGGCGAACCAGCGGTGGCCCACCTGCACCGGCTTGCCGCACCCGGGGGGCGCCAGGGACTCCCGTCCCGGTCCGAGCGGATCAGCCCCCCACTCCTTCGTCTGATCGACGGCTGGACGGACACCCCCGCCTTCGTGCTGAGCCCGACCCTGGACTTCCTGGCCCGAAACCGACTCGCCGACGCCCTGTTCGCCGGCTTCACCCAGCGGGGCGATCTGCTGCGCATGGTGTTCCTCGACCCCGCCGCACAGGACTTCTTCCGCGACTGGGACCGCGCTGCCGCGGCGTCCGTGGCGGCACTGCGACAGACGGCCGGTACCGAACCCGGCAATCCGCGGCTTGAGCGCCTGGTCGATGAACTGTGCGCCGGCAATGGGGAGTTCCGGAAGCTCTGGGACCGTCATGACGTGCAGGGGAAGGAGACCGAGACCAAGCGTCTGCGCCACCCGGTCGTCGGCGATCTGGAGCTGTACGCACAGGTGTTCACGGTCACCGGCGCACCAGCCCTGCAACTGGTCGTCTACCAGCCGGAACCCGGATCGTCCTCGGCCGCTGCCCTGGAACTGCTCGCGTCGGTGCGCACGCTTCAGTCCTCCCGGTAGAGAACCAGGTGCTCGTGGTAGAGCACGCCGTCGCGTACGTCTCCCGTCGCGGTGAAACCGGTGTCGTCCACGTAGTCGATATGGCTCCCTGTCACCGCGTACGAGCCCGTGTACGCGCTCGCACGCGTGCCACGTGCCTCGTCGTAACGGCCGTTCGGCAGCAACTCCTGGCGGATGAAGCGGTCAGCGCTCACCCACATGCCGACGAACGGATGCGGTCGGCCGCCGGAAAGCGTGTCGTCGTTGGTCATGTCCCCACCTTCTGGCCGCCAGGCGCTTCCTGACCAGGCCGTCCTCCTCCCGGGTGCGGATATCCGGGGAGGGGCGCACCAGGGCCCGACGGCCCCTGGTGCGGACGGGCCTGGCCTCTTCGGCGGGGCCGGCCCGAACCTGGGCGCACCAACCGCTCAAACGGCACAGCGGCACATCCGCCGGCGGCAATCACCTGTGTGAGGACCAGAACCCGTGAACCACCCCAGCGACACCTTCAGCACCGCGGTACTCGAGCAGATCCGGCGCCGGTCCGGTGACCCCGAGCGCCGCATTCTCTTCCGGGGCGCCACCATCGTCACCATGGATCCGTCCCTGGACGTGCTGGAGCACGGTGACCTGCTCGTCGAAGGGACCACCATCGCCGCCGTCGGACCGGACCTGAGCCGGGACGACGCCGTGGCCGTGGACGCGTCGGGCACGATCCTCGCCCCCGGCTTCGTCGACACCCACCGGCACGCCTGGCAGGCGCAGCTGCGCCGGGTCATGCCCGACGTAGACGATCTGGCCGGCTACGTGAACGCGACACTCGCCGGCTACGCGACCGCCTACCGGCCACAGGACATGTACACCGGCACCCGGCTGGCCGCCCTCACAGCGATCGACGGGGGCATCACCACGCTGCTCGACTTCTCCCACAACTCCCGCTCCGGGGAACACTCCGATGCCGCGATCGAGGCGCTCGCCGACACCGGCATCCGGGGCGTCCACGCCTCGATGGGCCCCCACTTCGGCGTCTGGGACCGCCAGTGGCCGGGCGATCTCACCCGGCTCAGGCAGCAGTACTTCCCCAGCGACGACCAGTTGCTGACCCTGCGCCTCGCGGCCCTGGCCACCGACGAGATCGCCGGACCGGCCCTCGCCTACGGGCCCGAACTCCGGTGCGCAGCCGCCGAACTGGGCATCGGTGTGGCCGTGGACGCGGTGATCGGGGCGACTTCGTCGCAAGCCGTACTGCGCTGGGCGCGTGAAGGAGTACTCGGACCCGATGTGACGCTCATCCACAGCACCGGACTCACCAGTGAGGCCTGGCGGGCGATGGCCGACACGGGTTCCACCGTGGCCCTCGCCCCCACATCCGACTCGCAGATCGGCCTGGACACGGCGATCCCGGCCATTGACGAGTCCCTTGCCGCCGGCATCCGTCCTGGACTGAGCGTGGATGTCGAAGTCGCCCTGGCCGGCGACATGTTCACCCAGATGCGCACCCTGCACACCATCCAGCGGATGCGGGCGGTCAACGGCTCGTACGGCGGCGAGGGCAAGGAGGCACCGGCGCGCATCGGCACCCGCGACGTACTCGACTTCGCCACCCTCCAGGGCGCGCACACCATCGGACTCGGACGCACCACCGGTTCCCTCACCCCGGGCAAGAAGGCCGACCTTCTCGTCATCCAGGCCGAGGACGTCAACAACATGCCGCTGAACGATCCGATCGGCACCGTTGTCCTGGGCACCGACGCGCGCAACATCAGTGCGGTCCTCATCGACGGGGAGCCCCGCAAGTGGGGCGGGCTGGTCCTCGACACGGACATCGCCGACCTGCGCGAGCAGGTCCGCGCGTCACGTGATCACATTGTCAGGGCCACCGCGAACAGCGGCAGTAGCCTGGCGCGATGACAACGACTCCGGACCTGTTGTCCCGAGCCCTCGGCGAACCGGCCGGCACCAGCGGACCCGTGCTTCGGCCACTGCCCGCGCAGGTGGCCGATCTCCTCCGCGCGCTCCAAGCCCCGCCCCGCCTGGCAGCGCACCTGCGTGCCGTCCACGACGTCGCACACCGACTCCTCGACTGGACCGGACGGCACTGCCCCGGACTCGCCGTCGACCGGGACGCCGTGCTCTTCGGCGCGGCCACTCACGACATCGGCAAGACGCTGTATCCCGCCGAACTGTCAGGTCCCGGCTCCGCACACGAGGAGGCCGGGCGCGCACTGCTCCTGAGCCATGGCTTCAGCAGAGACCTGGCCCGATTCGCCGCAACGCACGCGTCATGGGCCGCACCCGGCACCCCGGTCGAGGATCTACTGGTCAGCACCGCCGACAAAATCTGGAAGGGCAAGCGGGTGCCGGAGCTCGAAGACCTTCTCGTCGCCAGGGTCGCCGAGGCGACCGGCCGGGAACGCTGGGCGGAGTTCATGGCGCTCGACGAACTGCTGACGGCGATCGCCGCGGGCGCGGACGAGCGGCTGGCCTTCCAGTCATCGTTCCCCGTCCGTCCCGTCCGCCGCTGAGGTGACCGCGGAGACCAACTCCGCCAACGCGAGGGCGAGCCGCCGCGCCCCCGTCCCTGCCGGGCCGCCCGGCTCGGCCATATAGGTGTCGCGGCGGATCTCGACCATCAGGGCGCTCACCCGCGGGTCCTCGCGGTAGTGCTCCAGTGGCACGTACGCGCCGGCGAACGGGGTGTCGAGCGCGACCTCCCCGAAGGCCGCGAACGCCATTCGCGCCGAGGCGAGAAGCTCGCCGGAGGTGTGGAAGACGTCCGTGCCCAGGCAGATCGGCGGGCGCGGCCCGTCGCCGTGCAGTTCATACGGCAGCGGGTGTGTCGGATAGGAGTGCACGTCGATGATGACGGCGCGACCTGCTGTCTCCAGCCGGTTGCCGACCGCCTGTGTCATCGCGGCGGCGTACGGGTGGAAGTACCGGTCGATCAGCGGCCTGGAGTCCACCGTGGCGGGACGTAGTGGTTCGCGGTGCGTGGTCCGCGTGTAGACCGCGCCCATGCCGACCGCCAGCATCTCCTCACGCTCGTCGGGGAACCGCTCCGGATCCACCACCAGACGGGACAGCCGGTTGACGAACTGCCAGGGGGCGGTGGCCGACGCGGCTGCCGCCTGCGCGGCGATCTCCGCGGTGTGCGCGTCGGTGATGTGGTCGAGCTCCCGCGCCAGCGCGCGCTCGTCCAGCAGGATGCCGTTGCGGACATCCTCGGGGATGGTCCGTGCGGAGTGCGGGACATGGAGGATCACCGGTGAGGCGGCGGAACCGGGGATGAGCTCGAAGGAGCGGGGCGCCTTGTTCAAGCCGGTCCTCTTCTCCATGTGTGCCCTTCCAACGCCGTCATTGTCGTGCACGTCTCGATGGAGGGAAGCGCCGGTGCCGCCCCCCCCCCCGGGGGGGGGGGGCGGGGTCTTTTAAACAAAAGTCACGGCCGCCGAGATTAGGTGGTGTTTTTGA
>NZ_JBHXFA010000016.1:26761-68926 GCF_042724175.1 Streptomyces sp. NPDC127084 | reverse complement strand
GACCTCGTAGTGGGCCTACTCGGTTGATTCGGCAACGCCGCGAGTCGCCGTGCCGGGCGTCGCGACGGGGCGAACGTTGCCTGACGCGGCACTAGCTCCGGTCCACGGCCTGCTCCGCCAGCGGAGTGAGCGGAGGCGCCTGGGCGGGGACCCCGGGCGCCTCCTGGCGTTCCAGGCCGAAACTGGTGAACGCGGTGCGGCGCGGCAGCGGGTAGTGCTCCTTCCCGGTCAGGGAGTTGAGGATGGTCGCACTGCGCCAGGCGGCCAGGCCCAGGTCGGGCGCGCCGACACCGTGGGTGTGGCGCTCCGCGTTCTGTACGTACACCGAGCCGGACACACCGGGGTCCAGCACCAACCTGAACTGCGCGTCCACCAGAGGTCGTTCGGATCGGTCCCGGCGCATATGGGCGTCGAGTCCGACGAGCAGCCGGTCGAGCGGGCGCTCGCGGTAGCCGGTGGCCAGGATCACGGCGTCGGTGGTGAGCCGGGAGCGGGTGCCCTGCTGGAGGTGTTCGAGGTGCAGCTCGACCTTGGTGGTGGCGACCCGCCCCGCCGTGCGCACCCGCACCCCGGGGGTGAGGACCGCGTCGGGCCAGCCGCCGTGCAGGGTGCGGCGGTAGAGCTCGTCGTGGATGGCGGCGATGGTCTCGGCGTCGATGCCCTTGTGGAGCTGCCACTGCCCTGGGACGAGCCGGTCGCGTACGGCTTCGGGCAGGGCGTGGAAGTAGCGGGTGTAGTCCGGTGTGAAGTGTTCGAGGCCGAGCTTCGAGTACTCCATCGGTGCGAACGCCTCGGTGCGGGACAGCCAGTGGAGCTTCTCGGCCCCGGTGGGGCGGGCGCGCAGCAGATCGAGGAAGATCTCCGCGCCCGACTGGCCGGAGCCGATCACGGTGACATGCCCGGCGGCCAGCAGCTGTGCGCGGTGCGCGAGATAGTCGGCGGAGTGCACCACCCGGACACCGGGGGCGTCGGCGAGCGGCCTCAGCGGCACCGGGATGTGCGGCTCGGTACCGATACCGATGGCGATGTTCCTGGCGTACGCCCGCCCGAGGGCGTCGTCAGTGTCGGCGGCACCGCCGGTCCTGGTGAAGTCCACCTCGAACAGGGCACGTTCTGCGTTCCAGCTGACGGAGTCCACCCGGTGGCCGAAGTGCAGTCCGGGCAGCAGCTCGCTCACCCAGCGGCAGTAGGAGTCGTACTCGGCGCGGTGGATGTGGAACTTCTCGGCGAAGTAGAACGGGTAGAGCCGCTCGCGGGCCTTGAGATAGCTGAGGAAGGACCAGGGGCTTGCCGGGTCGGCGAGGGTCACCAGATCAGCGAGGAAGGGGACCTGGAGGGTTGCGCCGTCGATGAGCAGCCCGGGGTGCCAGTGGAAGGCGGGACGCTGCTCGTAGAACGCGAACCCGAAGCCGCCCGGCCCTTCTCCCTCCCGCTGCCGCAGCCCGTGGGCGAGTGCGGCGAGGGAGAGGCCGAACGGCCCGATGCCGATGCCCACCAGGTCCCGGGGCTGGTGGGGGTCGTGGGCGACGGGGGCCGACGTGCCGGTCATCAGGTGGTGCTGCCTTCCACGAGTGCGATCAGGGCGGCGAGGTCGCCGGGCGTGGTGTGCGGGTTGAGCAGGGTGGCCTTGAGCCAGAGGCTGCCGCCGGCACGGGCTCTGCCCAGCACGGCGCGGCCCTCGTGGAGCAGGGTGCGGCGCAGGGCGGCCACGGTGTCGTCGCTCGCGCCGCGCGGGCGGAAGAGCACCGTGGACAGCACGGGTCCGGAGTGGAGTTCCAGCGCCGGGTGCTTGTCCACGAGGCCGGCGAACTCCTGGGCGGCGGCCATGGTGCGGTCGATGAGCTCGGCGACCCCGGTGCGGCCGAGTGCGCGCAAGGTGACGGCGATCTTGAGGATGTCAGGGCGCCGGGTGGTGCGCAGGGAGCGGCCGAGCAGGTCGGGGATGCCTGCTTCGGTGTCGTCGTCGGGGTTCAGATAGTCGGCGGTGTGCGCGAGCGGTGCGAGCAGGGCGCCGTCCGGGACGGCGAGCAGTCCGGCCGCGACCGGCTGCCAACCGAGTTTGTGCAGGTCCACCGTGACGGAGCGGGCGCGTTCAAGGCCCTGCAGCAGCTCGCGGTGGCGGGCGCTGAAGAGCAGCGCCCGCCGTACGCGGCGTCGACGTGGAGCTCGGCGCCGTACCGTGCGCAGAGGTCGGCGATGGCGGGCAGCGGGTCGATCTGTCCGGTGTCGGTGGTGCCAGCGGTGGCGACGACGAGCGTGGGGCCGCGCCGGGCGCCGAGTACGCCGTCGAGTGCGGTGAGGTCGGTGGTGCCTCCGGCGGTGGCTACGGCGACCGGCTCGGGGAGGCCGAGCAGCCAGGCGGCGCGGCGGACCGAATGGTGGGTGTGGCTGCCGCAGACGACCTGTACGGTGCCGTGCCGTTCGCGGGCCAGCAGCAGGGCCAGCTGGTTGGCTTCGGTGCCGCCGGTGGTCACGAGCGCGTCGGGAGCCGTGGCTCCGGGGTACACCTCGGCGGCAAGGGCCCGGGTGACCTCGGCCTCCAGCTCGGACGCGGCGGGCGCCTGGTCCCAGGAGTCCAGCGAGGGGTTGAGCGCGGAGGCGGCGAGGTCGGCGGCGACGGCGAGCGCGAGCGGCGCGGTGTGCAGATGGGCGGCGCACCGGGGGTCCGCGGGGTCGGCCGCGCCCCGCGCGAGGGCGCCGACGAGGGTACGGAGTGCCTCCTCGGCGCCGCTGCCTTGTTCGGGTACGACGGGCCTGACCGTGTCCCGTACCCCCCTGCCCACCGCGTCCGGCCCTCCGCGCGGAAACGGCCCGCCCCGCCGGTCCGCTCCCTCCTTCAGCGCGTCGAGTACGACGGCAAGGAGGGGTCGCAGGGCGTCACGCCCGGCGACCCCTCCGGCGAGGGGCGGTGTGCTCATCAGAGGGTCCTCCGGTGCGCGGTGGGACGGCTGCACCAGGGTGGACTGATCGCCCCCGCGCGGTTCCGGGTTCCGGGGTATCTAACCCGAACGGGTTACGGCTCGTGTCCGCACGCGGACCGTGGCCCACGGGGCACCGGCAAGCCCGGATGACCCGGCCCGGCATGGGGCTCCCCCCGGACGAGTCCGCGGGGAGCTTGAGGACGGACACTCCGGACGCCGCCACGGGGTGCGGCGCACCGGAAACTCACGCACCCTGCGGACGCGACGCGCGGTACACCGGACCATCGCCATCCGGCAAGGGACAGCACGGGCCGGCGGTACACGCGAGCCCCGTCACCCCTGCTGCGAGCGGACCCGGTGCGCGCGGCGCGAGTCGTCGAGCTGGTCCACCAGCTTGCGGCGCAGGGCCGGGGGGATCTCCGCGTCGCGCAGGCACTCCTCCCCGACCCGCAGGTGCTCCGCGTCGACCGCGTGCACCGGGAACGCGTGGTGGCCCGCGGACTGGGCCATGGCCGGGCCGCGGCGGGTGGCGAGGGCGACGGCCGCGGGGTAGTAGCGCGGCACGTAGTCCCGTACCAGCTCCGCTTGTTCGGGCTGCCAGAAGCCCTGGGCGGTCGCGTTGAACAGGTAGTTGGAGAGGCCGTCGGTCTCGAAGAGCCGGGACCAGGCGGCTTCCTTTGCCTCCGGCGTGGGCAGCGCGGCGCGGCAGCGCGCGGCGCCTTCCTGTCCGGTGGCGCTGGGGTCTCGGTCGAGCTCCGCCGCGATCTCCGGCTCGCCGATCGCACCGAGTACGGCGAGCCTGGCGAGGATACGCCAGCGCAGTTCCGGGTCGAGTTCGGGTCCGCCGGGCACGCTTCCCCCGTCGAGCCAGTCGTGCAGGCCGTTGGGGTGGGCGGCGGCGGCGATGAAGTGGCGTACGGCGGTGAGCCGCAGACCGGGGTTCCTGCCGTCCTCGGTGCGGCGGATCAGGTCCCGGGTGAGGTCGGTGATGAGGGCGAGACCCGCCGGGCGCTGCTCGGGGGTGAGCAGGCGGTCGGTGATGTGGGTGGCGGCGAAGGACAGTACGCCCTGGACGACGGCGAGGTCGGCCTCCTCGGGGAGATGGGCGCGGGCGGTCTCCAGGTATGCGACGGGTTCGAGCTGACCGTCGCGGACCATGTCCCGCAGGGCGTTCCACACGACGGCGCGGGTGAGCGGGTCGGGTATGGCGGAGAGGCCGCGCAGCGCGGCTTCCTCGGACGCGCTGTCGAAACGGATCTTGGCGTAGCTGAGGTCGCCGTCGTTGAGGACGACGAGGGCGGGGCGGCGGCCCGGGTGTATCGCGGGCTCGCTGCCCGGCGGCAGCGGTATGTCGATCTCGAAGTGCTCACGCAGCACGAGTCGGCCGGATTCGACGGGGTCGCGGTCGTAGGCGCCGACAGCGATACGGTGCGGGCGGCTGCCGTCCTGGGTGACGGCGAGCTGCCAGCCGCCGTCGGTCTCCGTGATCTCGGCGGTGAGCGTGTCGACGCCGGTGGTGCGCAGCCAGGCATCGGCCCAGGCGTGCACATCGCGGTCGGTGACGGCGGCGAGCGAGTCGAGGAAGTCGGCGAGGGTGGCGTTGCCGAAGCGGTGCCGGGTGAAGTGGCGGTTGATACCGGCGAGGAAGTCCTTCTCCCCGATCCAGGTCACGAGCTGGCGCAGGGCGGACGCGCCCTTGGCGTAGGAGATGCCGTCGAAGTTGACGAGCGCCGACGCGCAGTCGGGCACGGCGTCGGGATCGGGCGCGACCGGGTGGGTGGACGGGCGCTGGTCGGCGTCGTACCCCCAGGCCTTGCGTGCGATGCC
Organism: Streptomyces sp. NPDC127084; assembly: GCF_042724175.1. Taxonomy (NCBI): domain Bacteria; kingdom Bacillati; phylum Actinomycetota; class Actinomycetes; order Kitasatosporales; family Streptomycetaceae; genus Streptomyces; species Streptomyces sp. NPDC127084. The sequence continues at coordinate 64,178 of NZ_JBHXFA010000016.1, read as the reverse complement.
GAAGGAGTTCCAGGTGTCCGTGAAGCGGGTGGCCTCGGTCAGGATCTGGTAGCCCATGTACTCGGCGAAGGACTCGTTCAGCCAGATGTCGTCCCACCAGCGCATGGTGACCAGGTCGCCGAACCACATGTGCGCCATCTCGTGGGCGATGGTCACGGCACGGGACTGCCGCTCGGTGTCGGTGACGGCGGAGCGGAACACGTACTCGTCGCGGAAGGTGACCAGGCCCGGGTTCTCCATCGCGCCCGCGTTGAACTCGGGGACGAAGGCCTGGTCGTACGAATCGAAGGGGTAGGGCTCTTCGAACCTCTCGTGGTACCGGTCGTAGCAGGCCCGGGTGATGTCGAGGATCTCGTCCGCGTCGGCGTCGAGGTACGGGGCGAGGGACCGGCGGCAGTGGATGCCGAAGGGCAGCCCCGCGTGCTCGGTGCGTACGGAGTGCCAGGGCCCGGCGGCGACGGCGACGAGATAGCTGGAGATCAGCGGGGTGGGCGCGGCGGTCCAGCGCCCTCCGCCCTGGTGGGTGGTGATCCCGTTGGCGAGGACCTTCCAGCCCTTGGGCGCGGTGACGGCGAGCTCGAAGACCGCCTTGAGGTCGGGCTGGTCGAACGCGGCGAAGACCCGCTGTGCGTCGTCCATGAACAGCTGGGTGTACGTGTAGGTCTCGCCGTCGGTCGGGTCGGTGAAGCGGTGCATGCCCTCACCGGTGCGCGAGTAGGTCATCGCGGCGTCCAGGCACAGTTCGTGCTCACCGGCCGTGAGCCCCTTCAGCGGGAACCGGTTCCCGTCCAGGGCTTCCGGGTCGAGGGGCAGGCCGTCGAGGGTGACGGAGCGCAGGGTGGCGGGCTTGAGCTCGATGAAGCTGTCCCCGTCGGCCCGGGCCGTGAACCGGATCGCGGTTCGCGAGTCGAAGTTCTGGTCACCGGCGGTGAGGTCGAGTTCGATCGAGTACCGGTGGACATCGATGAGCTCGGCTCGGGTCTGCGCTTCGTCGCGCGTCAGTACGGACATGGGGGACATGCTGCCTGATGGGGTCGACCGAGGGCACGGGGGATTCGCTCTCAGCGTGGGCGGGTTTCACTGCGGCCATGACCGTTCGCGCCTGATCGCCGCCTCATGGACCGCGTCTGGCCCGGGGCGGGCGCCCCGAGCCGTGTCCCGCGTCACGCCGGGGCGGGCGCCCCGCCGGCGATCCGGGCGAAGGTCTCGGTGACACGTTCGCGGTCCGCCCCGTCGGCCAGCAGCGCGTGCAGCAGCAGTCGTGCCTTGGGGGCGTCGAGATGGCCTGCCGAGAGCAGCCCGCGGGACAGCACGTCGATCTCCGAGCCCGGACCCGTGTAGGTCCTGCTGAGGAGTGCGCCCGAGCCGGTACGGGAGGCCAGCACGACCGGCATCCGGACGGCCAGCCGTTCCAGCGGCTCGACCAGCCAGGCCGGGACGTGGCCCGCGCCGAAGGCGGCCACCACCAGCCCGTCGAAGCGCTCGTCCACGCTGTCGAGCAGCTCACCGCCGTCACCGAGCGCCAGCGTGAGCAGGCAGACCCTGACCTGGCGCCGCAGCGCCAGCGGCGCGTCCGCCACCAGCGGGTACGACGCGGGCCGCAGCAGGATCCGGGGGCTTCCCTCCACGAGGATGCCCAGCGGGCCCGCGCCCGGGGAGGCGAAGGTGGCGATGGACGTGGTGTGGGCCTTGCGTACATGGCGTGCGGAGTGGATCTCGTCGGCGCACACCACGAGCACCCCGAGGGCGCGGCAGCCGGGGTCGGCGGCGACCGCGATCGCACCGGCGAGGTTCGCCGGGCCGTCGGCGCCCGGCAGGTCGGGGCGGCGCATCGCGCCGGTGACGACGACGGGCGCCGATGTGGTGGTGCACAGCAGATCGAGGAGGAACGCGGTCTCCTCGATGGTGTCGGTGCCCTGGACCACGACGGCCCCGGACCCGGCTTCGGTGACGGTCCCGATCTCCTCGGCAAGCGCCGCGATGTCGCCGAACGAGAGCGAGGAGCCCGGCAGTCGGCGGAAGTCCCTCAGCTCGACCGCGTCGGTCGCGGGAACGCCGGCCGCCGCGAGCACCTCGGCACCGGTCATCCGGGGTGCGCCGCCGGCGCGGGCGGAGATGGTGCCGCCGAGGGTGAAGACGACTACGGAGCCCGTCATGGCCGTACCTGTTCCTTGTCGGCGATGGTCTCGTGGTGCCGGATGACCTCGGCGATGATGAAGTTCAGCAGCTTCTCGGCGAACCCCGGGTCGAGCTTGGCGCTTTGGGCGAGTTCGCGGAGCCGGGCGATCTGGCGGGCCTCGCGGGCCGGGTCGGCGGGCGGGAGGTGGTGGCGCGCCTTGAGATGGCCGACCTGCTGGGTGCACTTGAAGCGCTCCGCGAGCATATGGACGACCGCCGCGTCGATGTTGTCGATGCTCTCCCGCAACCGGATCAGCTCGGCTTGGACGGACTCGTCGATGCCGCTGGGCTCGCTTGTGCTCATGGGGAAGGAGCTTACGTCGGCCGGTGGGTCGTGCGGGGCGGGGAAGGCGACCGCCTGGTACACCTCCCCCGCCCCCGTCCCGTACCCCGACGGGGAGTCAACGGGTCACGCTGTCAGGAGTCGCGGAGTCACAGCGTCGCCGCCGCGTTCTTGATGGCGGTGGCGAAGGTGGACACCTCGGTGTAGACGCCGGGGTAGCCGGCTCGGGCGCAGCCGTATCCCCAGCTCACGATGCCGACCTGGATCCAGGCGTTGTTGTTGTCCCGGCGGAACATCGGGCCGCCCGAGTCACCCTGGCAGGTGTCCACTCCGCCCTCGTTGTAGCCCGCGCAGATCTCCTCGCCCGCAACGAGCTCGGAGTACGCCGACTTGCACTCGGCGTCGGAGACGAACGGGACCGTGGCCTTGCGCAGGTAGCGCTGCTGTGCGCCGCCTTCACGGGTCGCGCCCCAGCCGGCGACGGTGAACGTGCCGCTGTTGTACGCGGTCGTGTCGGCGATCTTGAGTGTCGCGAGGTTGATCGGCGAGGCGAGCTTGATCAGCGCCCAGTCCTTGCCGGTGCCGTTGTAGCCGGGGGCCTGGAGGACCTTGGTGGACTTGACCTTGATGGCGCTGGAGCTGCGGAGGTCCACGACACCGGCGGTGACGGTGATGCTGGTGTTGTTGCCGGAGCCGCTCACGCAGTGGGCGGCGGTCAGCACGATCTGCTGGGTGTACAGGGAGCCGCCGCAGCCCATGGAGAGGCGGACCATGAAGGGGAACTCGCCCTGGGCGGCGCGGGTACCGCCGACGACGGGCTGGGGGGCGGCGGAGGCGGAGGCCGGCTGGAGGCTGACAGCGGCGAGCAGGACCGCGCCTGCCGCCACGCATCTCTTGAGGGCACGTACGAGGGTGTTGTTCACCGAATGCCTTCTTCCGTGGGGGGTCTTGCCGGTTGAGCGTTGACGTACGGCCCACTGGGTGACATGAGCCCGTCAACACTGGTCCGGATTATGAGGACGGTGTGGCGTAGCCCACAAGGCGCACTTTTCGGCCAGGACGGGGAGGGTGGGGCGGGATGGGAGGGGGCAGTCGGGCCGGGCGGTGGGGCGGCCAGAGGCGCGAGGACGACGAAGGCGACGAGGACGCCGAGGACGGCCCGGCGAAACGCGGCACCGCCGCACCGGGTCGTAGAGTTGGCGCGTCTCACGTCTCACGTCGCAAGTCGCACGGCACCGACAGGGGGTTTGACGTGACGGAGGGCAGCGAGGTGGTGCACGGCTACCCGCACCTCGACACCGCGCGGGCGGCCATCACCGCGCTGCACAGGCGCCTGTCATACGACGGAGTGCTGGCGTACGCGAGCAGCGTCTCGCCGGCCGACGTGGCCTTCGCCGACCAGGACGACCTCCACCTCGGGACTCAACGGGTCGCCCACGCCCTGGTACGCCAACTCCGGCTGCCGGAAGCACGGATGATCGTGAGCTTCCGTGAGATGCGGCATGCGGCGAGCGTCGAACTCACCGCCGGCCCGGAGTACTTCATCGAACTGAACGATCGCTTCCGCAGGCACCGCAGGGACATCGGCGCGGCGCTCGCCCACGAGATCACCCACGTACTGCTGCACCGCCTGGGGCTGGCCTTCCCCGGTACGCGCGACAACGAGATCCTCACGGACACCGTGACGACCTACCTCGGAGCGGGCTGGCTGCTGCTCGACGCATACCGGGAGGACGCGGTTTCCAGCCAGAAACTGGGCTACCTGACCCCCGAGGAATTCGGCTACGTACTGGCGAAGCGAGCACTGCTGTTCGGCGAGGACCCGTCGGTGTGGTTCACCAGTCCACAGGCGTACACCGCCTACACGAAGGGTCTGGCCCAGGCACTGCGCGACGGGCGGCAGCCGCCGCTGGCCGCGGCGGGCTGGAACGGGCGGCGCCGCTACGCGAAGGACCGGCGCGACGCACAGGAGCGCCTCGCGGAGTCCGGGCAGCCGGGTCCCTGGCCCCCGGGGCACGCGTACACCTTCGAGCGGGCGTCCGGAGACGGGCTGCGGGTGTCGTTCCCCTGCCCGGTCTGCCGGCAGCGGATCCGGGTGCCCGTAAGGGGCCGGGTCCGGGCACGGTGCGCCCTGTGCCGGACGGTCCTCGAATGCGACACCTGAGGAGGGTTCCGTAGGGTTTTCCTATGAGGACCGACGAGCCAGACGAGCTGAGTGGAGAGCTCTTCGACGCTCTGTACGCGGGCGACGACGACGCCGTCGTTCGGGCACTGCGGGCGGGAGCGGCGGCGGAGGCGGCCGACGAGGACGGACAGACCGCGCTCTACGCCGCGGCGTCCCTGAACCGGCCGGGCATGGTGCGCCTGCTCCTCGCCGCGGGCGCCGATCCGAACCGCCCGAGCGGCGCCGAAGGCGCGGAGCTGCCCCTGTGCGGGGCCGCGGTGTGGGGCCGCACCGAAGTGATGCGGGCTCTGCTGGCCGCGGGCGCGCGGCCCGATCTGGAAGAGGACCCGGAGGTACGCGCGCTGACCTGGGCCTGCCGCGAGGGCCGTGCGGAAGTGGTGGACCTGCTGCTCACCGCGGGCGCGGACCCGGACCTGCCGGGTCCCGGCGGTGAACCACCACTGGTCACGGCCGCCAGGCGCGGGGCGCCCGCCTGTGTACGCACCCTGCTGCGGCACGGCGCCCGGCCCACGCGGGAGGCACTCGGCGAGGCTCGGGAGTGGATCGGCGTCGATGTGGAGGCACGGCTGCGGCGTGAGCTGTCCGGGATGGACGGTGAAGGCCTGGAGACCGTGTCCCGCCGGGTCGAGGAGGACGGCACGGTGACGGTGATCGTCGAGCTGGTCCAGGACGGCGGCCTGGTGGCGGGAAACGAGCAGCAGACCGGCCACGCGGCCATCGCCACGCTGCTGGAGACCGCGCTGGACATGCGGACCCCCGCTGGCGAGCTGGCCGAGCGCGCCCTGCGCTGCGGCGATCCAGACCAGGACGACTGGACCGAGGCCGTGGAGGTGCTCCAGCGTCGCGGCGACCAGGAGACTTTCCGGGCCGCGGCCGCGTGGGCGGGCACCGGGGATCCGCTGCGGCAGGCGTTCGCGGCGGATGTACTGGCGGGTCTCGGGCTGCCGGACGAGGAGTACGGCGCCGGAGCGTCCCACGCGGACGGTGTCCCGGCCGGGCCCGGGCACGCGAACCCGGGGCACGCGGGGCTGCCCGCCCGCGTGGTGCCGCTGCTGCGGGAGCTCGCCCGGGAGGCCGGTGACCCGGAGGTGATCCGCTCCGCCGTCGCGGGGCTCGGGCAGCAGCGCGACCCGGCCGGGGTCGGGGAGATCCTGCGCCACGCCGGACACACGGACCCGGAGGTGCGCTTCGGTGTGGCGGTGGCCCTGCACGGGCTGCTGCCCGGCGAGCACACCGAAGGCATCGACACGGTCATCAGACTGACCCGGGACGAGGACGACGGAGTGAGGGACTGGGCGACGACCGTACTGGCCGACACCGAGGCCGACGGCCCCGCGATCCGCCAGGCTCTCGCGGACCGCCTCGCGGACCCGGTCCCGGACATCGAGGCGGAGGCCGCGCGCGGCCTGGCGATGCGTCAGGACACGCGTGCGGTTGCCGCGTTGGAGCGGATTCTGGCGGACGAGGATCCGGAAGGCTACGCGTACTCCACCGCGGAGCAGGCGGTGGAGTACGTCATGGACGAGCCGGCTCGTCGCCGCCTTGACGCGACGGTGCCACGCGGTCGCTGAGCGGGATACGGGTTCCCGGTGTGCCGCGCCCCGGCGCGGTGCGGTGCGCCGTTCGGGCTCGCCCGCATACGACGGGACCCGACGGCACGTCGGCGGGCGCACCGCGCCGCAGGCTCAGCGGCTGGATCCCAGCATCTCCAGGTAGTGCGCGTTGTACATGACGCCCAGGACGTTGCCGAAGGGGTCCACCACGGAGGCGGTGACGAATCCCGGGCCCCGTTCCGTCAACCGCTCGTAGACCTTCGCACCCATGGACAGCAGCCTGTCGAGGGTGGCGCTCACATCGTCGACGTGCCAGTACACGATGGCCCCGCCCGGCCCGGTGGCCGCGCCGGCGGGGGCGTGGCGGCTGTCGATCAGCCCCAGCTCGTGCAGGTGGTCGCCGAGACGGAACTCGGCGTACCCGGGGCGCTCGAAATACGGCTCCGTGCCGAGCAGTTCGGTGTACCAGGCCTTGGCCGCGGCCAGATCGGCGGTCTGGAAACTGACGGTGGTGAGTCCTCGCAACATGGTCGCCTCATCTCAGGCGCGCAGACCGCGCCCGTCGCCTTCCTCGGTGCCATGACCGTAGACGGCAAACAGGTCAGAATCCGTCCTCATTGCCGGGACGCAGGGGCGGCAGCGGGCTCCTGCCAGGTCGGTCCTCGCCCCGGCGGGGCGAACGCGGCCGTGCCGCCGGCCGGAAAGGCCGACGGCACGGTGGTGGGGGTGGGGGGAAGCGGCGGCGGTCAGCAGCCGTGGTCGACGAGGTCGAACGAGGCGTAGTGGTCAGCCGTGTAGTAGTCCTGATCCTGCGACTCACCGGTGACGATGCGGCGGGCGCCGCGCGTGGAGGACCCGGGCGTCTCGACGGTGTACTCGTGGTAGTAGCCGTTCGACTCCGACGGGAGGATGCCCTCGCGGTTGGAGAAGACAGTGCCGTCCTGGGAGTAGGGGAACGGGCCGCCGGCGTCGATCAGTCCGAGGGTGTCGTGGGCCTGCGAGGGCAGGTCGGAGTAGCAGATCTGGCCGACGTACGACGCGGTTGCGGCGCTCGCCGGGGCCGCGACCGAGCCGCCGACGAGCAGGGTGGACACAAGGGCGGCGGCGCCGCCGAACAGGGTGAATCGTGGGGGGATTCGCATGCCATCCATTGACGCGCGTAGAGATTGACGCGTCAATGACAAGCATGGGGAGTTCCTGTGCATGTCAGCTACACGAATCGGCCACCTCTGGATGTTCGTACGGATGACATCCCGCCGAAACCGGCCGCCCGTTCCCATGGTCCTGGACGGCCGCACCACCGAGCAGCACCAGCATCAGCAATCCCGCCATGACCAGCTGTCCGCGCACCAAGGCGCGTTTGTGCGCCCAGGTGCCGTACGCGCACAGCGCGAGCGCCACCATCAACAGCACGCCCACCACCCCGAGGTAAGGCCCCATCGGATCCGCGCGTCCGTCAGAGCCGTAGTTCAGCCCCGACCGCGCCCAGGCTCCGTACGTCAGCAGCAGGCCCGCCAGTTCCAGGATCACCAGCGCGTACGCGGCGAACCCGGAGGACTTCTGCTCGTCCTGCTGCGGATCCTGGTCGGTGGGGCGTTCACTCATCCTGCCAGCTTGATCATCACGGCCGGTGGTGCACATGAGTACGCGTACTCATCAGCACTGAGCACTCCGACCCACCGCGTGCCGCCGCAGAAAGCTAACCCCGTGCCCCGTACACCGGCAGCGGCGGCTCGGCGGCCTCCAGCAGCTTCCGGGCCGCCCGGCCCGCCTCCGCAGGGCTCCAGCGGGCGCCCTTGTCGGCCGTGGGACCGGGACGCCAGCCCTCCATGACCGTGATGCGCCCCGCCTCGGCCTCGAACACCCGCCCCGTCACCCCCGCGCTGTCCGCCGAGCCGAGCCAGACGACCAGCGGCGAGACGTTCTCCGGCGCCATCGCGTCGAAGGCGGCCGGGTCGTCCGGGGCCGCCATCGTCTCGGCGAAGGTCCGCTCGGTCATACGGGTCCGTGCGGCCGGGGCGATCGCGTTGACCTGGACCCCGTACGGCGCGAGTTCCTCGGCCGCGACGAGGGTGAGCCCCACGATCCCCGCCTTCGCCGCGCTGTACCCACCCTGTCCGACAGAGCCCAGCAGGCCGGCGCCGCTGGAGGTGTTGATGATCCGGGCCTCGGGTCCCCGCCCTGCCTTTGCCTCTGCGCGCCAGTACGCGGCCGCGTGCTTCAGCGGCAGGAAGTGGCCCCGCAGATGCACCCGCAGTACCGCGTCCCAGGCGTCGTCGTCCAGGTTGACGAGCATCCGGTCCCGCAGGAAGCCCGCGTTGTTGACGAGCGTGTCCAGGCGGCCGAACGTGTCCAGCGCGGCGGCCACCAGGGAGCGCGCGCCCTCACCGGTGGTGATGTCAGCGGCGTGCGCGACGGCTTCACCGCCGTCAGCCCTGATCTCCGCGACGACCTCCTCGGCCGGTGAGGCGGACGCGCCCGATCCGTCGGGTCCGGTGCCGAGGTCGTTCACCACGATCCGCGCACCCTCGGCGGCGAAGGCGCGTGCGTGCGCACGGCCGAGCCCCCGTCCGGCGCCCGTCACGATGACGACCCTGCCCGCACAGATGCCGTGGTTCCCGTCCAGTGGTGCGCTGCCGCCCATCTCAGACCTCCTTGTTGACCGTTGCCGCGTCCAGGAACGCCGGGCGTTCCCCACCCCCGTGCACCAGCAGCGACGCCCCGCTCACATAGGCCGCGCGCGCCGAGGCGAGGAAGACCGCCGCCTCGCCGATCTCGTCCGGCTCGGCCAGCCGCCCCAGCGGCACGGTGCGGCCCACCGCCGCCACCCCCGCCTCGTCGCCGTAGTGCAGTGGGGCCAGTTCGGTGCGTACCATCCCGGGCACGAGCGTGTTCACCCTCACCCGCGGGGCCCACTCCACCGCCATCGAGCGTGCGAGGTTCTCCAGCCCCGCCTTCGCCGCCCCGTACGCGGCCGTGCCGGGCGACGGGCGGGTGCCGCTCACGCTGCCGATCATCACGATCGAGCCGCGCGCCCGGCACAGCGGCTCATAAGCGGCGAGCGACACCGTCAGCGGCACCACCAGATTCAGCTCCAGCACCCGTGCGTGCCGTACCGGGTCCGCGTCGTCCAGCAACCGGTACGGCGTGCCGCCCGCGTTGTTGACCAGGGTGTCCAGCCTGCCGTACCGGCGTGCCACCCGGGCGATGAAGTCCCCGGCGGCTACCGCGTCCCGTAGGTCCACGGGTTCGAAGTGGGCTCTGCGTCCGGCGACTTCGATGGTGGAGTCCGGTGGTCTGCGGGCGCAGACGACGACTTCGGCACCCGCGGCGAGGAATGAGCGCGCGATTCCCGCGCCCACGCCCCGGGTGCCACCGGTGACGACGGCGACCCTCCCGTCCAGCTCCATCGGCTGCTACCTTCCTCACTGGGCAGTCACCTAACAAACGTTTGGTGGAAAGGTAGCTGATCGGCTCATGGGTGTCTCCACCGCAAGCCCCGAGAAGGGCATATCCGTCGTCACGATCGATTTCCCGCCCGTCAACGCCCTTCCCGTAGGGGGCTGGTACGACCTCGCCGACGCCGTACGGGCGGCGGGCCGGGACCCGGAGATCCGCTGCGTGGTGCTGGCCGCCCGGGGACGCGGGTTCAACGCGGGCGTGGACATCAAGGAGTTGCAGCGCGACACCGGCCACGAGGCTCTTATCGGCGCCAACCGCGGCTGCTACGAGGCGTTCGCGGCGGTGTACGAGTGCGAGGTGCCGGTCGTGGCAGCCGTGCACGGCTTCTGCCTGGGCGGCGGGATCGGACTGGTGGGCAACGCCGACGCGATCGTCGCGTCCGATGACGCCACTTTCGGGCTGCCGGAGCTGGACCGCGGCGCGCTGGGCGCCGCGACGCACCTCTCGCGGCTGGTGCCGCAGCATCTGATGAGGGCGCTGTACTACACCTCGCGCACGGTGGGCGCCGCCGAGTTGATGGCGCATGGCTCGGTCTGGCGGGTGGTGCCGCACGGCGAGCTGACGGAGGCGGCCTTGGAGCTGGCGCGCGAGATCGCCCGCAAGGACGGCCGGTTGATCCGGCTGGCCAAGGCCGCCATCAACGGCATCGACCCCGTGGACGTACGCCGGAGCTATCGCTTCGAGCAGGGTTTCACCTTCGAGGCGGGTCTCAGTGGCACGGCCGCGCGCGTACGGGACACGTTCGGGAAGGAAGAGGAATTGAACGAAGGGGAGAAAGCGGACGAAAGGGGTGCAGGGCGTGGCTGACAAGACCATGGCCCCGGACGAGGTGGTCTCCCGGCTGAGCAGCGGAATGACCGTCGGCATCGGCGGCTGGGGTTCGCGCCGCAAGCCCATGGCACTCGTCAGAGCACTGCTCAGATCCTCGGTCACCGATCTGACGGTGGTCTCGTACGGCGGCCCTGATGTCGGTCTGCTGGCAGCCGCCGGCCGGATCCGCCGGCTCGTCGCCCCCTTCGCGACCCTGGACTCGATCCCGCTCGAACCGCATTTCCGGGCCGCCCGCGAGGGCGGCACCCTGCGGATGACGGAGCTGGACGAGGCGATGTTCATGTGGGGCCTGCACGCGGCCGTCAACCGGCTGCCGTTCCTGCCCGTGCGCGCGGGCCTCGGCTCGGACGTGCTGCGGGTCAACCCCGAGCTTCGGACGCTGACTTCGCCGTACGAGGACGGAGAGGAACTGGTCGCCGTGCCCGCGCTGCGCCTCGATGTCGCGCTGGTGCATATGAACAGGGCCGACCGGATCGGCAACGCCCAGTATCTGGGCCCCGATCCGTACTTCGACGACCTGTTCTGCGAGGCCGCCGACGAGGCCTACGTCTCCTGCGAACGACTGGTCGACACCGCCGAGTTGACCAAGGACGCCGCCCCGCAGACGCTGCTCGTCGGCCGCCACAGCGTCACCGGTGTCGTGGAGACCCCGCACGGCGCCCACTTCACCTCCTGCGCCCCCGACTACGGGCGCGACGAGGCCTTCCAGAAGCTGTACGCGAGCACTCCCTGGCAGGCCTTCGCCGAGCGCTTCCTTTCCGGGCCCGACGAGCAGGCCTACCAGTCGGCGGTATGGGCCTGGCGCGAGGAGGAGCAGCGATGACCGACCGCGCCACCGAACTCGCGGCCACCCGGGCGGACTTCTGCGTGGTCGCCTGCGCCGATGCCTGGCGCGGCAACGGCGAGGTGCTGGCCAGCCCGATGGGCCTGATCCCCGCCATCGGCGCCCGCCTCGCGCGCCACACCTTCTCCCCCGATCTGCTGCTGACCGACGGCGAGGCGATGCTCGTCGGCCTGGACGGCACGGTCGAGGGCTGGCTGCCCTACCGCCGCCATCTGACCATGGTCACCGGCGGCAGACGGCATGTGATGATGGGCGCCAGCCAGATCGACCGGTACGGCAATCAGAACATCTCCTGCATCGGCGACTGGTCACGCCCGGCCCGGCAGCTGCTGGGAGTGCGCGGCGCACCCGTCAACACGCTCAACAATCCCGTGAGTTACTGGATCCCCCGGCATTCGCGACGGGTCTTCGTCGAGAAGGTCGACATGGTCAGCGGCGTCGGTTACGACAACGCCGCCGCCGCAGGTGGATCCGCGACCCGGTTCCATCACATCCCCCGGGTCGTGTCCGATCTCGGGGTCTTCGACTTCGAGACCCCTGACCACTCGATGCGGCTGGTGTCCGTACACCCCGGGGTGACCGTCGAACAGGTCCGGGAGGCCACCGGCTTCCCGCTCGTGACCGGTGACGAGGTTGCGTACACCCGTGAACCGAGCCCGGCGGAGCTGCGGTTGATCCGCGAGGTCATCGACCCCGCCGGAACCCGTGAGCGCGAGGTGCGCGGCTGATGCCCCGGATCGAGACGGCGCTCACCCGGCTGACCGGGGTCGAGCACCCCCTTGTCCAGACCGGGATGGGCTGGGTCGCGGGCCCCCGGCTGGTGTCGGCGACGGCCCGGGCCGGGGCGCTGGGCGTCCTCGCGTCCGCGACCATGACCACGGAGCAGCTCCGGCAGGCGGTACGCGAGGTCAAGTCCCGCACGGACGCGCCGTTCGGCGTCAACCTGCGCGCGGACGCGGGGGACGCCCGGGAGCGAGTGCGGATCATCGTGGACGAGGGCGTACGCGTCGCCTCGTTCGCCCTCGCCCCCTCCCGGGAACTCATCGCCGAACTGAAGGACGCCGGCGTGGTGGTGATCCCGTCCATCGGCGCCCGCCGCCACGCCGAGAAGGTCGCCGCCTGGGGCGCGGACGCGGTGATCGTCCAGGGCGGCGAGGGCGGCGGCCATACCGGCGAGGTGGCCACGACCGTACTGCTACCCCAGGTGGTGGACGCTGTGGACATCCCGGTGATCGCGGCAGGCGGCTTCCACGACGGACGCGGCCTGGTGGCGGCACTCGCGTACGGGGCGGCGGGCATCGCCATGGGCACCCGCTTCCTGCTCACCTCCGACTCGACGGTCCCCGACGCCGTCAAAGCCCGCTATCTGGCGGCCGGCGTCAGGGACATCACCGTCACCACCGCCATCGACGGCCTCCCGCACCGAATGCTCCGCACCGACCTCGTCACGGCCCTGGAGCGGCACGGCCGCGCCCGCACCCTGCTGCACGCACTCCGCCGGGCCGCCGGATTCCGCCGCCTGTCCGGGCTGTCCTGGCCCGCGATGCTGCGCGACGGCCGCGCGATGCGGCACGGCAAGGACCTGACCTGGGGTCAGGTCCTTCTCGCCGCGAACACCCCGATGCTGCTGCGGGCGGCCATGGTGGAGGGCCGTACGGACCTCGGAGTAATGGCGTCGGGCCAGGTGGCGGGGGTGATCGAGGACCTGCCGAGCTGCGCGGAGCTGGTGGACCGGGTGATGGACGAGGCGGAGCGGGTGCTCCGCAGGATTCCCGGGTCCCTCAGGCCCCTGCCCGGGGGATGACGCCGAAGCCGTAAACGGACCAGCCCGACGGAGCACGCGTATGCCCGGTCTGTTGGACCGGGTGCGAAGTCGTGTCGCCGGCAGATCACACGGACGACGGCGATCCGGTGAACCGACCGCCTTGCCCTGTCGGCCGGTCCACCGTGAGTGGGGTCATCGGGAGGCGGAGCGCCTGCCGCCGCCTCCGCCACCGCTGCCGCGGGTGGCACCGGAGGTGCGGCTCCGGCCCTGGGCGTGGCCGCCATCGGCGCGCACGGCCGGGCCGCGTACGGCCTGACCGCTGCCCGTCTGGGCGCGGGTGCCGCCACTGCTCTGGCCACGGCCCGCCTGACCACCGCTCCCCTGGCCTCGGGTGGAGCCGCTCCCCTGAGCGCCCCCCGTTGACTGGCCACGGGCAGCACCGCTCCGGGCGCGCCTGCGCTGCGGCCGCGTCGACGTCGCCGACGCCGGTTGCGGCGGCTGCGGTACGTCGATGGTGACCGCGACACCGGACGGCTCGCGGGCTCCGGTCAGCCGGGCGAGTTCCTCGTCGCTGGACTTCACCCTGGCTGTCCGCGGGCTGATTCCGGCGTCCGCCATCAGCCGGGTCATCTCGCGCTTCTGCTCCGGCAGCACCAGCGTCACGACGCTGCCGGACTCACCGGCGCGCGCGGTGCGCCCGCCCCGGTGCAGGTAGTCCTTGTGGTCGGTCGGCGGGTCGACGTTCACGACCAGGTCGAGGTCGTCCACGTGGATACCGCGGGCCGCCACGTTGGTCGCGACCAGTGCCGTGACATGCCCGCTCTTGAACTGGTCGAGGGTGCGGTTGCGCTGCGGCTGCGAGCGGCCCCCGTGCAGGCCCGCCGCCCGTACGCCGCTGGCGAGCAGCCGCTTGACCAGCCGGTCCACGGACCGCTTGGTGTCCAGGAAGAGGATGACCCGGCCGTCGCGGGCCGCTATGCGCGTGGTGACCGCCTTCTTGTCCGTCTCGTCGGCGATGTACAGGACATGGTGGTCCATGGTGGTGACCGCGCCCGCGGACGGGTCCACCGAGTGCACCACGGGATCGCTGAGGAACTGCTTGACCAGCCGGTCGATGTTGCGGTCCAGGGTGGCCGAGAACAGCAGCCGCTGACCGCCCGGTTCGACCTGCTTCAGGAGCGCGGTGACCTGCGGCAGGAAGCCCATGTCGGCCATCTGGTCGGCCTCGTCCAGCACGGTGATCGCGACCTGGTCCAGTCGGCAGTCGCCGCGTTCGATGAGGTCCTTCAGCCGCCCGGGGGTGGCCACCAGCACCTCGGCGCCCCTGCGCAGCGAGCCCGCCTGCCTGGTGATCGACATCCCGCCGACCACCGTCGTCAACCGGAGATTGACCGCGGTCGCGTACGGAGTGAGGGCGTCGGTGACCTGCTGGGCAAGTTCACGGGTGGGCACGAGCACCAGGGCGAGCGGCGCGCCGGGCTCGGCGCGCCGGCCGGCGGTGCGGGCGAGCAGCGCCAGGCCGAAGGAGAGGGTCTTGCCGGACCCGGTCCGCCCACGGCCGAGTAGGTCTCGGCCGGCCAGGGAGTTCGGCAGGGTCGCCGCCTGGATGGGGAACGGGTCTGTCACGCCCTGGGCGGCGAGCGTCTTCAGCAGGGCCGCCGGCATGTCGAGCTCGGCGAACGCCTGGACCGGGGGCAGCGCCGGGGTGACCGTCTCGGGGAGGGTGAACTCCCCGGCGGATCCGGCGACGCCGCGTGCGGACGATTTCGGGGAGGTCCGCGCGGACGGCTTCCCGGAAGTCCTCGCGGTTGCCCTGCCACGGGATTGCGACGGGCCCCTGCGTGCCTGGCCGGCTCCGGGGCGTTCGGTACGGGTCATCGGGATTGCCTTCCTGGACCTCATGGACAGCACAAACCGGGACCCGCGCCATGGCGGCGCGGGTCCCGGCTGCGAGCTAGACCCTGTCGGGCAGGGTCTGGGCGCGCTGGTGTCAGGCGGGGAGGATGTTCTCCGCCTGCGGGCCCTTCTGGCCCTGGGTGAGGTCGAAGGAGACCTTCTGGCCCTCCTGGAGCTCACGGAAGCCCGAGGTGGCGATGTTCGAGTAGTGGGCGAAGACGTCGGGGCCGCCGCCGTCCTGCGCGATGAAACCGAAGCCCTTTTCCGAGTTGAACCACTTCACGGTGCCGGTGGCCATAACTTTTTCTCCTGATCAGGTCGAGCAGCCCCATCCGGAAAAACTCCGGAAAACAAAAATGCGCCCGACGAACATTTCCCGTCAGGCGCACATAACGTTCATGGGTACCAAAACTGCAACACTCGGAGACTAGCACACCCGACCTCTGAATCGTGTGCTGCCGCGGCCGCGACCCGCCGAAACCACGGTCGGCCGGACCATGGCATTGCCGCCTCGCCCCCGCGCACAGAGCCGCCACAAGGCCGTACGGGCGCGCGTCACAAGCGCTCGATGATCGTCACATTCGCCTGACCACCACCCGCGCACATGGTCTGCAGCCCGTATCTGCCACCGGTGCGCTCCAGCTCGTGCAGCAGCGTCGTCATCAGCCTGACGCCTGTCGCGCCCAGTGGATGCCCGAGCGCGATGGCGCCTCCGTTGACGTTGACCCGGGCCGGATCTGCTCCGGTCTCCTTGAGCCAAGCGAGAACAACGGGGGCGAAAGCCTCGTTGATCTCCACGAGGTCGATGTCGTCTATGGACAGACCGGTCTTGCGGAGCGCGTGGGCGGTTGCCGGGATGGGAGCCGAGAGCATGCGGATGGGGTCTTCGCCGCGCACGGAGAGATGGTGGATACGGGCTCGCGGGGTCAGCCCGTGCGTGCGTACCGCCTGCTCGCTCGCCAGCAGCATCGCCGCCGCGCCGTCCGAGACCTGCGAGGAGCAGGCGGCGGTGATGGTGCCGCCGTCCACCACGGGCCGGAGGCCGGCCATCTTCTCCAGGGAGGTGTCGCGCCGCGGGCCCTCGTCCAGGCTCACCTCGCCGTACGGGACCGTCTCGCGCTCGAAGCGGCCCGCGTCGATCGCGCGGAGCGCGCGCTGGTGGGAGCGCAGCGCGAACTCCTCCATGTCGCCGCGCGTGATGCCCCAGTGGCGCGCGATGAGCTCGGCGCCGTGGAACTGGTTGACGGGCGCGTCGCCGTAGCGTTCCCGCCATCCCTTCGAGCCGTGGAACGGGCCTTCGGTGAGGCCCAGGGGTTCGGCGGCCTGCCGGGAGGCGAAGGCGATCGGTATCTGCGACATGTTCTGCACCCCGCCCGCGACGACCAGGTCCTGTGTCCCGGAGAGCACGCCCTGGGCGGCGAAGTGCACCGCCTGCTGGGAGGAGCCGCACTGGCGGTCGACGGTCACGCCGGGCACCTCCTCCGGCAGGCCGGCCGCCAGCCAGCAGGTACGGGCGATGTCCCCGGCCTGCGGGCCGACCGTGTCCAGGCAGCCGAAGACCACGTCCTCCACGGCGGCGGGGTCGATCCCGGAGCGGGCGACCAGGGCCGTGAGGACGTGTGCGCCCAGGTCAGCGGGGTGCACGGCCGCGAGGCCTCCCCGTCGCCGCCCCACGGGGGTGCGGACCGCTTCGACGATGTAGGCCTCGGCCATGGCTGCTGCTCCTCGGGTCGTCAGGGGCGTACGGAAATCCCGTCCAGCACCATCGACAGGTACTGGCGGGCGATCTCGTCCGGGCTGTGCCCGCCGCCCGGCCGGTACCAGGACGCGGCGACCCACACCGTGTCGCGGACGAACCGGTAGGTGAGCCGGATGTCCAGGTCGTCGCGGAACACCCCGGTCCGCACCCCGCGTTCCAGGGTCCCCAGCCAGGCCTTCTCGAACTTCCGCTGGGAGTCGCCGAGATAGTGGAAACGCGGCTGTACGGAGAGGTGCTTCGACTCCTTCTGGTAGATCGCGACGGCGGCGCGGTGCCGGTCGATCTCCCGGAAGGACTCGGTGACCAGCGCCTCGATGGTCTCCCGGGGCCCGAGACCCGCGCCGAGTACGGCGTCGTATCCGGCCCAGAGCTCATCGAGGAAGGCGGAGAGGATCTCGTCCAGCATCGACTCCTTCGAGTCGAAGTGGTAGTACAGGCTGCCCGCGAGCATCCCGGCCTCGTCCGCGATCCGGCGGACGGTGGTGGCGTTGTACCCCTGGGCGGCGAACACCTCGGCGGCGGTGTCGAGCAGTTCACGGCGCCTGGTGGGAGAGGCGGTCACCTGGGTCTTCTTCTTTGCGGTAGGCACCGGTCCATTGTTCACGGGTGCGTTCATGCGTGCGTTCATGCGTGCTGGGAGCTCACGGAGACCGTCTCGCCGGTCATATACGACGAGTAGCCGCTGGCCAGGAAGACGATGACGTTGGCGACCTCCCAGGGCTCGGCGTACCGCCCGAAGGCCTCCCTCTCGGTGAGCTCGGCGAGCAGTTCGGACGAGGTGACCTTCACCAGGTGCGGATGCATGGCGAGGCTCGGCGCGACGGCGTTGACCCGGACCCCGTACGCCGCGGCCTCGAGCGCCGCGCACCGGGTGAGGGCCATGACACCGGCCTTGGCGGCGGCATAGTGGGCCTGGCCGGCCTGGGCGCGCCAGCCGACGACGGACGCGTTGTTGACGATCGCCCCGCCCTGGCCCCGGCCTCCGCCCCCGTCGCGGAAGGCGCGCAGGGCCGCGCGCGTACAGCGGAAGGTGCCGGTCAGCGTCACGTCCAGAACCCGGGTCCACTGCTCGTCGGTCATGTCGACGAGCGGTGCCGTCCCGCCGAGACCCGCGTTGTTGACGACGAGGTCGAGACCTCCGTGCAGCCGTACCGCCTCCCCGAACAGGGCCTGCACGGCAGCCTCGTCGGTGACGTCGCAGGGCAGCGCGGCGACGGCTTCCACCCCGTACTCCCCGGCGAGCGCCTCCTCGGTCTCCTTGAGCCTGCGCGCATGGGCATCGCTGATCAGCACCCGCGCGCCTTCCTCAAGGAAGCGGCGGGCGGTGGCCCCGCCGATCCCGGCTCCGGCGGCGGCGGTGATGACGGCGCTGCGCCCGGCCAGCAGGGCGTGCCCCGGAACGTACTGAGCCTTGTTGTCCGTCACATCAGCACGTTAACCTACCAAACACTTGTTAGGGAACGCCTCCGATGTCTTCGTTCGATGCCTTCGGCACCTGGGATGGAAGCGGGCACCTCATGGACCTGACCCCCTCGGACCACGAGACCGCCTTCCGGGCACTCGCCCGCGACTGGCTGCGCTCCCATGTCCCCGCCCGCCCGCTGCCGTCCCTGGAGACGGCGGAGGGCTTCGCGGCGCACCGGGAGTGGGAGGCCACACTGCACGCCGGCCGCTGGTCGGCGGTGTCCTGGCCGGAGGTCTACGGGGGCCGTGGCGCAGACATCTTCGGCTGGCTGGCGTTCGAGGAGGAGTACTACGCGGCGGGCGCACCCGGCCGGGTCTCGCAGAACGGGATCAGCCTGCTCGCCCCCACCCTCTTCGCCCATGGCACCGCGGAGCAGCGGGCACGGGTGCTGCCGCCCATGGCGAGCGGCGAGGTGATCTGGGCGCAGGCCTGGTCGGAGCCCGAAGCCGGTTCCGACCTGGCGTCGCTGCGCTCCCGCGGCGTACGCGCGGACGGCGGCTGGCTGCTGTCGGGGCAGAAGACCTGGTCGTCGCGCGCCGCGTTCGCGGACCGTGCCTTCGGTATCTTCCGCACCGTCCCGGAGACGGACGCCGACCGGCCGCACCGGGGGCTGACCTATCTGATGTTCGACCTGCGGGCACCGGGGGTCACCGTCCGCCCGATCGGGCGCCTCGACGGCAAACCCGCCTTCGCCGAGGTGTTCCTGGACGAGGTCTTCGTACCGGACGAGGACGTGATCGGCGCGCCCGGCGACGGCTGGCGTATCGCCATGTCGGCGACGGGCAACGAACGCGGTCTCACCCTGCGCTCCCCCGGGCGCTTCCTCGCCGCCGCGGACAGGCTGGTGGAGCTGTGGCGTTCGGTTCGCGACCCCGCCGACACGGCGATGCGCGACCGCGTCGCGGACGCGGTGATCGGCGCCCGCGCCTACCAGCTCTTCACCCACGGGCACGCGTCCCGGTTCGCCGCGGGTGCCGCGATCGGCGCCGAGGCCAGTGTGAACAAGGTCTTCTGGTCCGAGTACGACATCGCGCTGCACGAGACCGCGCTCGATCTGCTGGGCGGGGAAGGCGCGTTGGCGGACGAGACGGGCAGCGGCTGGGCGGAGGGCCATGTCTTCTCGCTCGCCGGGCCGATCTACGCCGGGACGAACGAGATCCAGCGGGACATCATCGCGGAGCGGCTGCTCGGCCTGCCCAGGGGGCGCCGCTGACCGACCCGGCCCACCCCAGCCCACCCCAGCCCAGCCCAGCCACCCAGCCCACCGAGCTGACCGACCCGGCCCACCGACCAGCCGCCACACGCGCAGGAGGCGCCCCGTGAAGTTCCTGCCCACCGGTGAACAGCAGGCGTTCACCCGCTCGCTGGACGCCCTGCTGACGGCGGCGGAAACACCGTCGGTGGCACGGGCCTGGGCCGCCGGTGACCCGGCCCCGGGACGCTCCCTGTGGACCCGTCTCGCGGAAGCCGGGGTCTTCGCGCTGGCCGTGCCCGAGGCCTACGACGGGCTGGGGCAGCGCCCCGTCGAACTGGCCCTCGCCTTCGTGGAACTGGGCCGCCACGTGGTACCCGGCCCCCTCGTGGAGACGGCCGCCGCCGCCGTACTGCTCGCCGGACTCGGTGACCCCGGCCCCGCGAAACGGCTGCTGCCGGGGATCGCGTCGGGAGAGGTGGCGGCGACCCTGCGGATACCGGGCTCGGGCCCGTTCATCCTGGACGGGGACCTCGCCGACTGCGTGCTCGTGGCCGTTCCGGACGAGCACGAGCCCTCCGCGCGGCTGCGCCTCGCGTCCGGACACCACGGGCCGGTACGCGCCTCCGCCGATCCGGCACGCCGACTGACCCAGACCGCCGTGGGCGGCGAGATCCTCGCCACCGGAGCAGACGTGGCACGCGCCGCACAGGCGGCGGAGAGCTGGGCGCGGCTGGCCGCGGCCGCGCAGAGTCTGGGCGTCGGGCTGGCGCTGCTGGACCGTACGGTCGCGTATGCGAGGCAGCGCACCCAGTTCGGCACCGCTATCGGTTCCTTCCAGGCCGTCAAACACCGGCTGGCGGACACACTGATCGCGCTGGAGTTCGCCCGCCCCCTGGTGTTCGGCGCGGCGCTGACCTTGTCCCCCGCCGATATCGCGGCGGCGAAGGTCGCGGCCGGCGAGGCCGCCTACACCGCCGCCCGCACCGCCCTCCAGGTACACGGTGCGATCGGCTACACCGAGGAGCTCGACCTGGCGTGGTGGCTCCGCAAGGCGCGCCCGCTGCGGGACGCCTGGGGGACGCCCTCACAGTGCAGGGCGGCGGTGCTGTCCGGCTGACCGGCTCACTGACCGGCGGGGTCGTGACCGACCGGCTGACCGGGGTCAGCTTGGGACGGTACGGGCCGGACTGGCGTCGTTCCCGCGCCGGATCGTCCGCAGCGCTCGCCCCGGCCTCCAGGTCTGGAGCACCAGCTCATCGCCGTCGACTGTGGTCCGCACGGCCTCGGCGAGCTCCACCCGGAAGAGGTGGAACGGCAGCGGCTCACCGTCCTCGGACTGGAACCGGTCCTTCGTCTCCGGGTCGGTCACCTCCACCGCCCGCCCGGCGATCCGCACGTCCCCGTCCTCCATGGACGCGTCGGCCCCGGGGTTGGCGTGGATCGCGAGCCGGGGATCACGCAGCAGGTCCGACGCTTTGCGGGAGTTCGGCATCATCCCGAGCCACAGCTCACCGAACCGGAAGTTCACCTCGAGACCGGTCACCCGGGGCGAACCGTCCTTGCGCACGGTGGCGAGGATGTGGTGGGTGTGCTTCTCGAAGCGCTGCTGCACGGCGGCGGCGAAGTCGGGCTCCGCCGCCTGGAAGTCTGTCCAGCTGTAGGTCATGGATCCATCGAAGCGCGGATACCCGACATCCGCTGTCGTGATTGGGCCGATACGGGGTATCGCGGGACGGGACGGCTGACCGGCGGTGAGGTGCCCCGGGAGACGAGGGGCGGAATCCGCCTCGCTGTGTCCGCCGTGGTTGGACCAGCACCGGCGGCGGAGTCACCCCTGACGGCGCCGGGCCCCGATGAGGCGGGCGACGCCCCAGCCGACCACGGCGGCCAGGACCAGGCCGAGCGGGGAGAACCAGTCGATGTCGCCGGCCGTCCCTCCGTACCACCAGGCCTTGGCGGGGAAGAAGGGCTCCTCCTCCAGCACCTCTGTGACGAACGAGGGCGATCGGCTCTCGGCGAGGATCAGCAGGACGGCGTTGCAGTAGCCGAAGAAGGTACCGAGCACGGCGACCACGGCCGCACCGACGTGGGCTCCGTTGCGTCGGCGGCCCAGGAGACCGGCCAGGATGCCGACGATCGCGGCGTTCACCAACGCATGGGTCAAGTAGAGGGTGTTGGCCGCGGTGACCGACTGGTCCTTGTACGTGAACACCATGATGCCGCTGTAGAGCAGCGAGATCAGGACCGAGACGAAGAAGGCGAGGATGACCGCGGCGACCGGGCTGCCGCCGCCGTCCGGCCGCTGACCGGCGGGGACCGCGACGAAGGGCTGCGCGGGATGCATCTGGGGCTGGCCGGGGAACGGCGCGGAGGCGAAGCCCGGCGGCGGCTGCTGCGGGGCGGGCTGGGTGTACGGGTTGTAGAAGCCAGGCGACGGCGGCTGCTGCGCCGGGGCCTGGGGCGGCATCTGTGGGGGCTGATGCGGTGGGTGTGAAGGCGGTGGCGGCTGATACGGCGGTTGGCTCATGGGTCCCCCCGGGGTCAACTGGCAGGAGCAGCAAGCTACCAGTGGGTCACCCGGTTCTCGATAGCCGGTGTTACCGGACGTACCCGGAACGGGTTCAACCGGCCTGGACGGCGGTCCCCGCACTCCGCTCACCGGCGCCGCGCTCCACGCAGAACTCGTTCCCCTCGGGATCCGCGAGCGTCACCCAACCGGTGCCGTCCGCGTTGCGCCGGTCGGCGACCAGCGAGGCGCCGAGCTTCAGCAGCCGCTCGACCTCCTGGTCCCGGGTGCGTTCCTGCGGCTGGAGGTCCAGGTGGACTCGGTTCTTCTGGGTCTTCTTCTCGGGCACGGTCACGAAGAGGATGCCGACCCCGGGTGCCTCCACGAGCGCTTCCTCGTCACCGGGATGGTCGTCGGCGCCCAGGGAGCACTCAAGTACCCCTGCCCAGAAGCACGCCAGCTCGTAGGCGTCGGAACTGTCGATCGTCACATGTCGCACCAAGGTGGTCATGAGCGCCACCCTTCCACGCCGCGCGGTGCCAGTGCACCTGAATTCCGGCCTCGTTCCGCGCTGGTCAGGACCGTACGATGCCCATCCGCCGGGCGTTGGCCAGCCACGCCGGGAACTCCGCCACCAGCCGGTCGTACAACTCTGTGTCCGGCACCTGGCGTGGGTCCAGCCCCGCGTGGAAGAACCCGGCGTTGTCGATGGGCCGCTTGCCGGGTACGGCCAACTCATCCAGCCTGCGCAGGAAGTCGAACTGCTTGCTGCCGGGGTCACCGAATCCGATGAACTGCCAGAACATCGGCAGCTTGGCCGCCTTGCACAGATAGCGTTCGGCGGCCGGCTTGTTGATGGGCCCGCCGTCGGTCTGGAACACGACCAGGGCGGGAGCGGTCGCAGCGCTGTCGAGGTAGTGATCGATGACCGCGTCCATCGCCAGGTGGTAGCTCGTCTTCCCCATATGCCCGAGCCCGGCGACGATCCGGTCGATACGCCCTCGGTGGTCGGCGAGCGCGATCTCGGTCTCCGCGTCGATGTCGGTGGAGAAGAACACGACGGGCACCCGCCCGTCGTCATCCAGGTTCGCGGACAACCCGAGCACCCGGTCGGCGAGCGCCTGGACGCTGCCGTCCTTGTAGTAGGGCTTCATCGACCCCGAGTAGTCGACCACCAGATAGACCGCGACCTGCTGCCCACTGAGCCCGTGCTTCCGCAACGAGACGCCGGCACTCTTGTAGAGGCTGACGAGGGCAGGGGCGGTCTCCTCTATCTTGCGAAGACTGACAGCCGCCATGATGCGCTCCGTTCGCGGTACTTGTGGGCTGGGCGGGGAGTCAACGCTTTCACAGGCGCGCCAGCGTGACTGAAGCAGCCTCGCGATCACATCCGCAGGCGCCGTCTGCGACAACGCTTCGGCCTGTAGCTGATGGTAGGTCGTCAAGACGAGTACCAGGGAGCTTGATTCACGATCAGAATGCCCCTGGCCTGCGCCTCGGTGCAGCACATCACGGGCCCGATCGGGCAGCGTCAGCACGTTGACCGGCAGTGCCGGAATGACCACCGTGTGGACACGCTGCGCTACTTGATGCGGTGGTGGTTGAAGCCGCGCAGGGAGCACTCTATGTCCATCCGGCCCCACGTCCCCGAGGCATCAGAGGCGCGGGCCGGTCTCCGACCTGCGGAGTGTCCGTCCAGCAGACGGCCAAGTCCCTGGTACGGCGAGCCGTTGTCGGCTCGCCGTACCGGACCGTGGCATCCCCGGTGAGCGGCCATCCCCCGTTTGTGCCGCTTCACACCCCCGTCGAGAAGCGGCAAGGGGATCGCCACACCCCCGCCACGGTCTTTGCGACCTCTGGCGGCGGCTGGTTGCGTTCGGGGTGTTCCCCATCATGGCCGGTTCGCGACGATCCGCCAGCGGAGGGAAGTCAGCCTTCCCTTTTTGCCGTTCGGTTCCGGCAGACTGGGTCCTTTGACCGGCCTCAGCCCGCGACCTGCGCATATCGCTCGGTAAGGTGTTCGAGACACTGTGTGAAGAGGTTGCGATTCCGCCGACGCGACGTCGGCACAGCGGGGAGGTCCCGGGCTATGCCCCAAACCCATACGGCAGGACTGGACGCAAAGCCAGCGGTGCCGGCGGGGCCTGAGGCGCGCAACGCCATGGTGGCGCAACTGGTCGGCAGGCTGGCGAAGGCCAAAGGCCTGACCCTGCGTCGGCTCGCCAGCGAGATAGGCATCGCGCCGAACTCGCTCCGGTACTGGTTGCGGCACGCGTACCGGCTTCCGGAGGCGCAGGCCGAGCGGCTCGCCGACGCGCTGGAGATGGGCGCCGATGACCGCCGTTCCCTCGCCCTCCTGACGGGCAACGGCGGCCGGACCGCGCCGCTCCCCGGGCAGGAAGCCCCGGTGGCCGGGGAACCGCCCGCGCAGAACGCTCTTATCGTCGCGCTGCTGAGGCGGCTGCTCAAGGCCGAGGGCATCACCTGGAAGGAGCTGGCGGACAGGCTGGGCATCTCCGCGAAGTCGCTGCGGAACTGGATGGCCCGCGCCTACCGGCTGGAGACACACGAGGTGGAGCGTCTCACCGAGGCACTGCACATGAGCGGGGAGAACCGCAACGACCTGTACGTACTCACGGGGAAGATCCCACCCCCACCGCCGGCGAGCGAGCTTCGCCGCAGGCCGGACCTGGCGCTCTACCAGGAGCTGATCGACGGTCTGGAGCACCTCTCGGTCGCCTACACGGAGTGCTGGGACATCGTGATCGGCAATCAGGCCTTCCGGGACATCTTCGGACCCGTGCGACCGCACGTCAGCGCCCACCCGTTCCACAACACCACGCGGTACGTCCTGTTCCACCCCGACTCGTATCTGATCCTCGGCGCCGGCGACCGGGACGCCTGGTTCGAGGACTGGCTCATGCCGACCCTCGCCTACTTCTCCGCGACCATCCAGCAGTTTCCGGATCACCCGCGGTTGAGGGACATGGAACGGGACATCCTGGAACGCCCTGACCTGCGCCGGGCGTACCGTCAGGCGCCCGCGTGGATCGCGGACCACGGCGACATCGCGATCAACCAGTCAGCACGCCGGTTCTGGGATCCCCGGGTGGACAAGGTCATGGACGCGCACGTGATCACGGAGGCGCATCAGAGCTACGGCCTCACCCTCCAGCGGGCCACCTTCGTACTCCGCGAACGCACGGCGAAGGCCGAATCCGCCGAATCCGCCGCTGAGCCGAGCCAGCTCGGCGCCGATGGTCCCGATCTGCCTGTCCGCTGAGCGCGCGTCCCATGGCGTCCCACTCCGCATACACCCCGCACACACCACGGCGCCTGCCCAGGGTCCGGTCGGGGACGGGGCAGGCGCCGTGTCAGTTCCGTACGCCGTTGTACGCAACGTCTATGGGGGATGTCAGACCATCAGCGCGCGATCCGTCGGGCGGATCGGGGCCGGGAGGTCGCTCGCACCCGTGAGGTAGCGGTCCACACCACGGGCGGCTGAGCGGCCCTCGGCGATGGCCCAGACGATCAGGGACTGGCCGCGGCCCGCGTCTCCGGCGACGAAGACGCCGTCGACGTTGGTCGCGAAGTCCGCGTCCCGGGACACGTTACCCCGCTCGTCCAGCTCCAGGCCAAACTGGGAGACCAGGCCGTTCTGGACGTCCGTGCCGGTGAAGCCCATGGCGAGGGTGACGAGCTGGGCGGGGATGCTGCGCTCGGTGCCGGGCTTCTGGGTCAGCTTGCCGTCCACGAACTCGACCTCGATGAGGTGCAGGGACTGCACGTTGCCGTCCTCGTCGCCCTCGAAATGGGTGGTGGAGACGGAGTAGACCCGCTCGCCGCCCTCCTCGTGCGCGGAGGTCACCTTGTAGAGCATCGGGAACGTCGGCCAGGGCTGGCCCGCGTTCCGCTCATCGCCCGGGCGGGGCATGATCTCCAGCTGGGTGACCGAGGCGGCGCCCTGGCGGTGGGCGGTGCCGACGCAGTCGGCGCCGGTGTCGCCGCCGCCGATGACCACGACGTGCTTGCCCTCCGCGGTGATCGGCGGGGCAACGAAGTCGCCCTCGACCACCTTGTTGGCGAGCGGCAGGTACTCCATCGCCTGGTGGATGCCGTTCAGCTCGCGGCCCGGTACGGGCAGGTCGCGGGCGGTGGTGGCACCGGCGGCGATCACGACGGCGTCGAACCGCTTGCGCAGGTCCGTCGCGGTCAGGTCGCGGCCGATCTCGATACCGGTGCGGAACTTCGTACCCTCCGCGCGCATCTGCTCGATACGGCGGTTGATGTGCCGCTTCTCCATCTTGAACTCGGGGATGCCGTAGCGCAGCAGGCCGCCGATGCGGTCGGCGCGCTCGTACACCACCACGGTGTGTCCGGCGCGGGTGAGCTGCTGGGCGGCGGCGAGACCGGCCGGGCCCGAGCCGATGACGGCGGCCGTCTTGCCGGACAGGCGCTCGGGCGGCTGCGGCTTGACGTCGTTGGCGTCCCACGCCTTGTCGATGATGGAGACTTCGACGTTCTTGATGGTGACCGCGGGCTGGTTGATGCCGAGCACACACGCCGCCTCGCACGGGGCGGGGCACAGCCTTCCGGTGAACTCGGGGAAGTTGTTGGTGGCGTGCAGACGCTCACTGGCCGCCTGCCAGTCCTCGCGGTAGGCGTAGTCGTTCCACTCGGGGATCAGGTTCCCGAGCGGGCAGCCGTTGTGGCAGAACGGGATACCGCAGTCCATACAGCGCCCGGCCTGCTTGCTGATGATCGGCAGCAGGGAGCCGGGGACGTAGACCTCGTTCCAGTCCTTGACGCGCTCGGCGACGGGGCGGGTCTCGGCGACCTCGCGCCCGGTGGTCAGGAAGCCCTTGGGGTCAGCCATTGGTCGCCGCCTCCATCATCTTCTCGGTGGTCTCCCGCTCGGAGAGACCGGCGAGCTCAGCGGCATCCTTGGCGGCGAGCACTGCCTTGTACGTGGTCGGGATGATCTTGCTGAAGCGCTCCACGGCGACGGGCCACTCGGCGAGCAGCCGCTCGGCGACGGTGGAACCCGTCTCCTCCTGGTGGCGGCGCACGACGTCGTGCAGCCACTGCTTGTCGGTGTCGTCCAGCGCTTCGACGGCGCCCGCGTTGCCGGCGTTGACGTTGTCGCGGTCGAGGTCGATGACGTACGCGATGCCGCCGGACATACCGGCCGCGAAGTTGCGTCCCGTCTCGCCGAGTACGACGGCGTGCCCACCGGTCATGTACTCGCAGCCGTGGTCGCCGACACCCTCGGAGACCACCAGCGCGCCGGAGTTGCGGACGCAGAAGCGCTCGCCGGTACGGCCGCGCAGGAACAGCTCGCCGCCGGTGGCGCCGTAGGCGATGGTGTTGCCCGCGATGGTGGAGTACTCGGCCAGGTGGTCGGCGCCGCGGTCGGGGCGGACCACGACCCGGCCGCCGGACAGGCCCTTGCCCACGTAGTCGTTGGCGTCGCCCTCCAGCCGCAGGGTGACACCGCGGGGCAGGAACGCGCCGAAGGACTGGCCGGCGGAACCGGTGAAGGTGATGTCGATGGCGTCATCGGGCAGACCCGCACCGCCGAACTTCTTGGTCACCTCGTGGCCCAGCATGGTGCCGACGGTCCGGTTGATGTTCCGGATCGCGACCTGGGCGCGGACCGGCTGGGCCTCCTCGGCGGAGGCGGCGGACAGCGCGTCGGCGGACAGCCGGATCAACTCGTTGTCCAGGGCCTTCGCCAGACCGTGGTCCTGCTCGACGAGCTGGTGGCGTACGGCGCCCTCGGGCAGCTCGGGCACGTGGAACAGCGGGGCCAGGTCGAGGCCCTGGGCCTTCCAGTGGTTCACGGCCTGGGAGGTGTCGAGCAGTTCGGCGTGGCCGACGGCCTCCTCCAGGGTGCGGAAGCCCAGCTCGGCGAGCAGCTCGCGGACCTCCTCGGCGATGAACTCGAAGAAGTTCACCACGAATTCGGCCTTGCCGCTGAAGCGCTCGCGCAGCACCGGGTTCTGGGTGGCGATGCCGACCGGGCAGGTGTCCAGGTGGCAGACGCGCATCATGATGCAGCCGGAGACGACGAGCGGCGCGGTGGCGAAGCCGAACTCCTCGGCGCCGAGCAGCGCGGCGATGACGACATCGCGTCCGGTCTTCAGCTGCCCGTCGGTCTGCACGACGATGCGGTCCCGCAGCCCGTTGAGCAGCAGGGTCTGCTGGGTCTCGGCGAGGCCGAGCTCCCACGGTCCGCCCGCGTGCTTCAGCGAGGTGAGCGGGGAGGCGCCGGTGCCGCCGTCGTGACCTGAGATCAGGACCACGTCCGCGTGCGCCTTGGAGACACCTGCGGCGACCGTGCCGACACCGACCTCGGACACCAGCTTCACATGGACGCGGGCGGCCGGGTTGGCGTTCTTCAGGTCGTGGATCAGCTGGGCCAGGTCCTCGATGGAGTAGATGTCGTGGTGCGGTGGCGGGGAGATCAGCCCGACACCCGGGGTGGAGTGCCGGGTCTTGGCCACCCACGGGTAGACCTTGTGACCGGGCAGCTGGCCGCCCTCACCGGGCTTGGCGCCCTGGGCCATCTTGATCTGGATGTCGTCGGCGTTGACCAGGTACTCGGAGGTGACGCCGAAGCGGCCGGACGCCACCTGCTTGATGGCGGACCTGCGCTCGGGATCGTACAGGCGGTCCGGGTCCTCGCCGCCCTCACCGGTGTTGGACTTGCCGCCCAGCTGGTTCATGGCGATGGCGAGGGTCTCGTGCGCCTCCTTGGAGATGGAGCCGTACGACATGGCGCCGGTGGAGAAGCGCTTGACGATCTCGCTGACCGGCTCGACCTCGTCGATGGAGATCGGCTCGCGGTCGGACTTGAAGCCGAACAGGCCGCGGAGCGTCATCAGCCGCTCGGACTGCTCGTTCACCCGGTCCGTGTACTTCTTGAAGATGTCGTAGCGCTTGCCGCGGGTGGCGTGCTGGAGCCGGAAGACGGTCTCCGGGTCGAACAGGTGCGGCTCGCCCTCGCGGCGCCACTGGTACTCGCCGCCGATGTCCAGCGCGCGGTGCGCCGGGGCGATTCCGCTGGCCGGGTACGCCTTGGCGTGCCGGGCGGCGACCTCCTTGGCGACCACGTCGAGCCCGGCGCCGCCGATCTTGGTGGCGGTGCCGGCGAAGTAGCGGGCGACGAAGGCCTCGTCCAGACCGACGGCCTCGAAGACCTGCGCGCCACGGTAGGACGCCACGGTCGAGATGCCCATCTTGGACATGACCTTGAGCACGCCCTTGCCGAGGGCCTTGATCAGGTTGCGGATGGCCTGCTCGGGCTCGACGCCCTCGATGAACGTACCGGCGAGCAGCAGGTCCTCGACCGACTCCATGGCGAGGTACGGGTTGACGGCCGCGGCGCCGTAGCCGATGAGCAGGGCGACATGGTGCACCTCGCGCACGTCCCCGGCCTCGACCAGCAGGCCCACCTGGGTTCGCTGCTTGGTGCGGATCAGGTGGTGGTGCACGGCGGCGGTGAGCAGCAGCGAGGGGATGGGGGCGTGCTCGGCGTCGGAGTGCCGGTCGGAGAGCACGATCAGCCGGACGCCGGATTCGATGGCGGCGTCCGCCTCGGCGCAGATCGCGTCGATACGGGCGGCCAGCGCGTCGCCGCCGCCGGAGACCCGGTAGAGGCCGGAGAGGGTCGCGGCCTTCATCCCGGGCATGTTGCCGTCGGCGTTGATGTGGATGAGCTTGGCCAGCTCGTCGTTGTCGATCACCGGGAACGGCAGGGTGACCGAGCGGCAGGAGGCCGCGTTCGGGTCCAGCAGGTTGCCCTCGGGGCCGAGGGACGAGTACAGCGAGGTGACGAGCTCCTCGCGGATGGCGTCCAGCGGCGGGTTGGTCACCTGGGCGAACAGCTGGGTGAAGTAGTCGAACAGCAGCCGGGGGCGCTCGGAGAGCGCCGCGATCGGGGAGTCCGTACCCATGGAGCCGATCGGCTCGGCGCCGGTACGGGCCATCGGGGCGAGCAGGACGCGCAGCTCTTCCTCGGTGTAGCCGAAGGTCTGCTGGCGGCGGGTGACGGAGGCGTGGGTGTGCACGATGTGCTCGCGCTCGGGGAGGTCCTCGAGCTCGATCTCACCGGCCTCGAGCCACTCCTGGTACGGCTGCTCGGCGGCGAGGGCGGACTTGATCTCGTCGTCCTCGATGATCCGGTGCTCGGCGGTGTCCACCAGGAACATGCGACCGGGCTGGAGGCGGCCCTTGCGGACGACCTTGGCCGGGTCGATGTCGAGCACGCCGACCTCGGAGGAGAGCACCACGAGGCCCTCGTCGGTGACCCAGTAGCGGCCGGGGCGCAGACCGTTGCGGTCGAGCACGGCGCCGACCTGGACGCCGTCGGTGAAGGTGACGCAGGCGGGGCCGTCCCAGGGCTCCATCATCGTGGAGTGGTACTGGTAGAAGGCGCGCCGGGCCGGGTCCATCGAGTCGTGGTTCTCCCACGCCTCGGGGACCATCATCAGCACACTGTGCGGCAGCGAGCGGCCACCGAGGTGCAGCAGCTCCAGGACCTCGTCGAAGGAGGCGGAGTCGGAGGCGTCGGGTGTGCAGACCGGGAAGATCCGCTCCAGGGAGCCGTCGTGGCCGTTCCCGAAGAGGTCGCTGACCAGCTGGGACTCGCGGGCGCGCATCCAGTTGCGGTTGCCCTTGACCGTGTTGATCTCGCCGTTGTGGGCGACGAAGCGGTACGGGTGGGCGAGCGGCCAGCTCGGGAACGTGTTGGTGGAGAACCGGGAGTGGACCAGGGCCACGGCGGTGGCGAGGCGGCGGTCCGACAGGTCCGGGAAGAAGGGTTCGAGCTGGCCGGTGGTCAGCATGCCCTTGTAGACGATGGTGCGCGCGGAGAGCGACGGGAAGTACACCCCGGCCTCGCGCTCGGCGCGCTTGCGCAGCACGAACGCCTTGCGGTCGAGCGCGATGCCGACGCTCTCGCCCCCGCTCACGAAGAGCTGGCGGAAGACCGGCATGGTCGAGCGGGCGGTGGCACCGAGCAGGTCGGGGGCGACGGGGACGTCGCGCCAGCCGAGGACGGTCAGCCCTTCCTCGGCGGCGATCGCCTCGATACGCGAGACGGCCTCGTCCTGACCGCCTTCGGGGATGAAGGCGGTGCCGACGGCGTAGGCGCCGGCCTCGGGCAGCTCGAATCCGGCGACCTCGCGGAAGAACGCGTCCGGGACCTGGAGCAGGATTCCGGCGCCGTCACCCGAGTCGGGCTCGGAGCCGGTGGCGCCGCGGTGCTCCAGGTTGCGCAGAACGGTCAGCGCCTGCTCGACCAGCTCATGGCTGGCTACACCGGTGAGGGTGGCCACGAACCCGACACCGCAGGCGTCGTGCTCGTTACGGGGGTCGTACATCCCCTGCGGGGCGGGGCGACCGTCCATGGGCGACCAGGCGTCGGAACGCATCGGCTCTCCCGTCGTCGTCATTGGCATGTGCAAGTGCCGAGGGACGACGTTGGCCCTCGCGAAAATTTTCGTGCAGGTTACATGATGGAGTGAATCCCGAGCGGTGGATAGCTCATTCCAACATGCGGACATATGCTGCGACGACGCTGCGAAGGGGTGGGACAGCGGCGCAGGTGGGAGTGGGTACAGACCGATTTTGTGTCCGTGGTCCCGACCGAGCGGAGCGAGCTTCGTTGCCCGCGGCGCTTACGCGCTCATGCCCAGCGGTTACGTCCTCGAAACCGTCGGGTTACAGCAGCCCTGTGGCGCCAAGCACAGTGTCGCATCGCGCACGCCCCCGCGACACCGGACGTACGTCACAGAGCGGCCTCGCAAAAGGTGATGAGGGGGTCATATCGCGGCGCCGACCAGGGAGCCTACCCCGTAAGTGAGCGCCGCGGCCGCGCCACCGAGCGCGAGCTGCCGCAGCCCGCTGAACCACCAACCGCGGGCCGTCACCCGGGCGACCAGCGCACCGCAGGCGAACAGCCCGATCAGCGCGCACAGCACGGCGGGCCACAGGGCGGTGGCGCCGAGCAGGTACGGCAGCACCGGCACCAGCGCGCCGAGGGCGAACGAGCCGAAGGACGAGACGGCGGCGACGGCGGGCGACGGCAGGTCGTCCGGGTCGATACCGAGCTCCTCGCGGGCGTGGATCTCCAGCGCCTGCTCGGGGTCGCGGGAGAGCTGCATGGCAACCTCGCGGGCGAGACGCGGCTCCACACCCCGCGCTACGTACAGGGCTGCGAGCTCCTCCATCTCGTCCACCGGGTGCTTGCGCAGCTCCCGGCGCTCGACATCCAGCTCCGCCTGGACGAGCTCGCGCTGCGATGCCACCGAGGTGTACTCACCGGCCGCCATCGAGAAGGCGCCGGCCGCGAGGCCCGCGAGGCCGGTGATGACGATGGCCTGCTGGGAGACCGCGCCACCGGCGACACCGGTCATCAGGGCGAGGTTGGAGACAAGCCCGTCCATCGCGCCGAACACCGCGGGGCGCAGCCAGCCGCCGTTCACATCGCGGTGCGTGTGATTGTCGCGGTGCGCCTCGTGAAGTGCGGCCTCGGTTTCGATGATGGACACAGCTCTCCCCTGGTTCCGTGCTCATGTCGTGCTCTGCTCAACACCTCGAAAATACGCGCGATGTAAGGGGCGTGCCAGCAAGGCAGGCTTTACTTACCTGGGCTCGGCCACGGTCAGCCGGGTGACATGAGGCCATCTGGCGGCGCACCGGGCTGCGCACGTGGCAAGCATCCAGAACAGACTCGGATGCGGGGTGACGCGTTGGAGTGCATCTCATGCGACCGGGCCCGCGGCGCACTGCTCGGACTGGCCGTCGGCGACGCGCTCGGCGCGCCCGCCGAGAACCTGCGGCCGTCCGAGATCCGCCACCGCTGGGGACGGATCGAAGGGTTCGTGACGGACAACCCGGCGGGCACGGACGACACCGAGTACGCGATCTTCTCCGGGCTGCTGCTGGCCAGGCACGGCTCCGCGCTGACCGTGGCCCATGTCGAGAGCGCCTGGCACCGCTGGATCGCCGACCTCGACGAGGGACCCTTCCGGGGCGCGGGCTTCAGCGAGCGAGGCACCCTGGAGAACCTGCGGCGCGGTCTGGCGGCCCCCATCACGGCCCAGCACCGGCACGCCTGGAGCGACGGCCTCGCCATGCGCGCGGCCCCGTTCGGCGTATTCGCGGCGGGCGACCCGGCGGAGGCGGCGCGGCTGGTCGCGATCGACGGCTGCGTCAGCCATGACGGCGAGGGCATCTACGGCGGGCAGGCGGTGGCGGCGGGGGTCGCGGCGGCGATGGCCGGCGCGGGTCCCGCGGGGGTCATCGGCGCGGCGCTGTCCGTGGTCCCGATGGACTCCTGGACGGCGCGCTCCATGCGCCGTGCGGTGGTGGCGGCGGAACAGGCCGCCGACCCCGACCCCGTGCTGCGCGAACGCGCCGTACGGTCCGCGGTCGTCATCGGCGGCTACCCCTGGACGGATCTCGCCCCGGAAGCGGTCGGCCTGGCCTTCGGCGCGTTCGCGGCGGCCCGCGGTGACTTCCGCACGTCGGTGCTCACCGCGGTCAACATGGGCCGCGACGCCGACACCACAGCGGCGGTCGCCGGGGCCCTCGCCGGGGCGATGTCCGGCGCCACCGCGATCCCCCGCGAGTGGGCGGAGGCGATCGGTCCCGTGCGCGGCAGCTGCCTCCCCTCCATGCGGGGCTACCACGTGCTCGACATCGCCGACCTGCTCATCCCCGAAAACGACACCGACACCGAGGCTCTGCCATGCCCCCCGGCCCACTAGACCCCGCCGCCGAGCCGGCGGCCGCTCCCCCGGCCGCGGCACCGGACATCGACCACGAGACGGTCCCGGACCACCGGGCGGTCCCGGACCACCGGGCCCGGGCCGAACCGGCCACCGACCTCCGGGACCGGATCGAAGGCCTGCTGCTCGGGCTGGCCGCAGGGGACGCGGCGGGGTGGCCCGCAGCACGGCACCGCGCGGCCCGGATGCCGGAGTGGACCCGCCGCCTCACCCGCGAACTCGACACCTTCGCGGAGCAGAACGCGACGACGACCCTGCCCGTCCCGATCGCTCTCAACCAGGCCCCCGAGCCATTGCGGCTCGGCCCTTCGGACGACGCCGAGTGGGCGGCGTTCACCGCCGAGACGATCCTCGCCGGGTCGGGTGGCGCCGGCGACCGGGACGACCTGGGGCGCCGGATGCGCGCCGCGGTGGACCTCGCCTGGAACTCCATGGCCGGGAAGGTCGCCGCTGCCGCGGCCCGCGCCCCGGAGGTCGAGTCCGCCGTGCTGCCCCTGCGCGCTCGTATCTCCGTACGCGCCGGTCTCGGCAATCTCGCCACCGGGCTGCGTCCACCCGCGACCGGCCACGACAATCCGCACTACTTCGACGACGCGGCCTGCGTCCGCGCCGCCGTACTCGGCGCGGTCCACCCCGGTGACCCGCGAGCCGCCGCCGAACTCGCGGAGTTCGACGCCCGCTATACCCAGGACGGGGACGGGGTGCACGGTGCCCGTGCGATGGCGGCGGCGATCGCCGCGGCGCTGGGCGGCGCGTCCGTATGCGCGGCGGTCGACGCGGCGCTGGCGGAGCTCCCCGAGGCCACCGAGATCGGCCGCAACGCGCGGCACGCGGTGAAGCTCGCCCGGGACGCGGACGACGCGTTCTCCCTGGTCCCGCTGCTGGAGCACCAGATCGTCGACCACGTCTACAGCTACGGCATCGCCGCGGCGGAGACCGTCCCGGTGGC
Organism: Streptomyces sp. NPDC127084; assembly: GCF_042724175.1. NCBI lineage: Bacteria > Bacillati > Actinomycetota > Actinomycetes > Kitasatosporales > Streptomycetaceae > Streptomyces > Streptomyces sp. NPDC127084. Next base: position 29,509 of record NZ_JBHXFA010000016.1, on the reverse strand, counting down.
CCTCGCCCTCGCGACGGCGGCGCGCGGGCAGGTCGCCCTGGCGATCCCGGCGGCGGCCTGCCTGTCCCGGGTGGCCGACTCCGCGCCGGCCCTCGCGGGCGCGCTGACCGGGGCGTGGGGTGGCGGGGCGGCGGTGCCCGTCGCGTGGCGCGAGGCCTGCCGCAGCCTCGCGGGCTGCGCCCTCCCCCACCTCGCGGGCACCGACCTCGTGCCCCTCGCGGACCACCTCGCCACGGCGGTGCGCCCGCCCGCGCAGTGACCGCGGCGCGCCGCGGCCTCCCGCACCCTGTGGTGCCCCGTTGCACGGGGCCCGGGCGCGTTCGGTGTTCCGCACCCCGCACGGTGGGCCGGTGTGTCCGGCCTCAAACGCCGGCCAGGCTGGGGGCTCGGAGTCGCCGCACCCGGTGGCGCCCCGTCGCACGGGTGTCGCGGTGCACCCCTACCTCGTTCGATGGGCCCGTGTGTCCGGCCTCAAACGCCGGCCAGGCTGGGGGCTCGGAGTCGCCGCACCCCGGTGAGCCCCGTCGCACGAGGCGGCCGGGTGTCGCGGTGCACCCCACCCCGTAGCGGTGCCCGGAGTGTCCGGCCTCAAGCGCCGGCCGGGCTGGGTGGTCGGGGGTGCCCGTCGCCGAGAGCGCGCCGTTGGGGCCGTTCCGGGGCTCGTATCCGGGACCGTGTGATTTACGGCGCTGCCGCCACAAATCTGGGGGTCCCCCGGACGAAGTCTGGGGGTAAGCGTCCCGGACACGACCCCTGCACGTCCCCCGTCCCGCAGACGGCCAGGCCCCAAGGGGCGGTGGAAAGCCAACCACCGGGCCCGGCCACCACCGCCGGCCACGACAGGGACGCGGAGGGGTCGTGTTCGGGACGCTCACGTGTGATTTGTGGCGCTGACGCAGGGCAACTCTGCGTGGAGACCCGTCCGCGCCGTAAATCAGCACGGTCCCGGACATGAGCCCCGCAGCGGCCCAACCTCACTCCCACGGACCCGGCCCAGCCCACGAAACCAAGCCCGGCCGGCGTTTGAGGCCGGACACACCGGCCCACCACACGGGGTGCGGAACACCGCGACACCCCCGGCACCCCGCGCAACCGGGCACCACGGGGGTACGGCAACCACGACCACCCAGCCCGGCCGGCGTTTGAGGCCGGACACACCGGCCCACCACACGGGGTGCGGAACACCGCGACACCCCCGGCACCCCGCGCAACCGGGCACTACGGGGGTACGGCAACCACGACCACCCAGCCCGGCCGGCGTTTGAGGCCGGACACACCGGCCCACCACATGAGGTGCGGAACACCGGACATGCCCGGCACCCCGCGCAACAGGGTGCGCAACGCCGCGAAACCCGGGCGCACCGTGCAGCGGGGCAGCGCGGGGTGTAGGCGCGCGGGGTGGACAATTCGGGCATGACACTCCCCCTGGAAGCCCGCCTCACCGGCGCCCTCCTCGGCGCCGCGGTCGGTGACGCCCTCGGTGGTCCGGTCGAGGGCTACGCCCCGGAACAGATCATGGAACGCCACGGCGGCCGGGTCCGAGGCATCGTCGGGCCCTGGCACGGTGACGGCTGGTCGACCGCCCGGCCGATCGCCCCGTACCACAAAGGCGATGGGCACGTCACGGACGACACCCTGATGACCCACGCCCTCGTACGCGTCTACGCGACGGTGCGCGACCACCTCGACGCGTACGCCATCGCCGAGCACCTCGTACCCGATCTGATCGGCACACCGCGCTGGATTCCCGAGCTGGAAGCCGAGGCGCTGCCGCTCCAGCGGATCTTCCTCGCCGAGAAGTGGCTGGTGGCCCGGCTGCACTACGGGCACGTCGACCCGCGTGAGGCGGGCAGCGGCAACATCGTCAACTGCGGTGCGGCGATGTACATGGCACCGGTCGGCCTGGTCAACGCCGGCAACCCCGCCGCCGCGTACGCCGAGGCGCTGGATATCGCGGGTGCCCACCAGTCCTCGTACGGCCGTGAGGCGGCGGGGGTCTTCGCGGCGGCGGTCGCCGCGGCCTGTGTGCCCGGGGCGGGGCCGGGCAGCGTCGTCGACACCTGCCTCGCTCTCGCCAAGGACGGCACCCGCTCCGCGATCGAGGCCGTCGCCGAAGCCGCCACCGCTTACCGCGACTTCGAGCCCGCACTGCGTCCGCTGCGGGATGCCGTCGCGCCCTTCGACACGGTCGGCCCCGACTACCGCTCGCCGTCACTCGTCGCCCGCAGACCATCGCGGCTGCACGCGATCGAGGAGTTGCCGATCGCGCTGGGGATGCTGCTGATCGGGGATGGCGACTACCGCCGTACGGTGCTCGGCTCCGTCAACTACGGCCGCGACTGCGACTCCATCGCCACCATGTCCGGCGCGATCGCGGGTGCGCTGCACGGCGAGGAGCCGATCCCGGCCGAATGGGCGAAGACCGTCGCCGAGGCCAGCCGGTTGGATCTGCACGCTCCCGCACGGGAGCTGGCGGAGGTCGCCCGGGAGGTGTTCGCCCGTGACACGGAGCGCCGCCGTGCCCATGAGGCGGCCTTCAGCGAGCTGATGGGCGCCGCCCGGTGAACCTGCGGCTCACCTGGGTCCAGCCCGAGGATCTGGTCGGCCATGAGCTGCGCCAGGCCGCCGAGGACGGACGCGACGTCTCGGAGATCGCCGGACGCTGGCGCGGGGGCCGCGGGGCCCGCGCCGCGCCCCGCGCGGGGGGGGGCGCGGGGCCGCCCGGGCCCCCGTAGGCCGGGGGTGGGC
>NZ_JBHXFA010000016.1:20157-26751 GCF_042724175.1 Streptomyces sp. NPDC127084 | reverse complement strand
GCCCCGACGCGCCTCCCGCGGCGGGGGCGTCCGCGGTCCCCGCCGGACCCCGTATCCGGTCGTTGGCGCTGCTGCTCCTTGACGAACTGGACTCACTGCCCTCCCCGTTGGCACGGGACGAGCCGGCCTCGCTGGCGGGGATCATCGCCGCCTGCCCTGCCTGGCCTGGGATGTCACCCCCGGAAAGGGCCCTGGGGAGCCTCCAGGACCGCCTGCACGCCGCCTGGGTCGGCCGTGCCGCCGGCTGTCTGCTGGGCAAACCCGTAGAGAAGCTCCCCCTCGCCGGTATCCGCGCCCTGGCCCGCGCCGTGGGCAACTGGCCGCTCGACAGCTGGTTCACCGCGAAGGGTGTCCCCCCGGAGCTGCTCACCGCCTACCCCTGGAACCGCAGGTCCGCGCCGACCTGTCTCGCCGAGAACATCGACGGGATGCCCGAGGACGACGACCTGAACTACCCGCTGCTGAACCTGCTGCTCCTCCAGCGGTACGGGGACGGCTTCGCCACCGCCGACGTGGCCCGGCTGTGGCTGGACGAACTCCCCGCCGCCCGCACCTTCACCGCCGAGCGCGTCGCGTACCGCAATCTGCTCGCCGGGCTGGAACCACCGCTCACCGCCACCCACCACAACCCCTTCCGGGAGTGGATCGGCGCCTCGATCCGGGCCGACGTACACGGCTGGACCCGCCCGGGCGACCCCGCCACCGCCGCGGCCCAGGCGTATCGGGACGCGGCCCTCACCCACTCCGCCAACGGCGTGTACGGCGCGATGTTCACCGCCGCGGCGCTCGCCGACGCCGCGACCGGCCGGGCGGACGTGCACCAGTGCCTGCGCACGGGGCTGCGGGTCGTGCCGCCCGGATCGCGCCTGGCCGGGGCGATCCGCGCCGGGATCGAGACCGCCGGGCGTCACGCCGACTTCGACACCGTGGTGGACCGGCTTCACGCCGCGTTCGGTGGGTACCACTGGGTGCATGTCATCCCCAACACCGCCCTGCTGTGCGCGGCGCTCACCCATGCGGACGGCGACTTCGGCGGCTCCGTCTGCCGGGCCGTATCCGGCGGCTGGGACACCGACTCCAACGGCGCCACCGCCGGTTCGCTCGCAGGGCTGCTCGCCGGGCATCCGGACCGGCTGCCCGAGCGGTGGACCGCCCCGCTCAAGAACCGGCTGGCCACCACCGTAGGCGGTTTCGACGGCACCGGCTTCGACGCCCTCGCCCGCCTCACCGCCGACCTCGTCGCGCGAGCCCCGATCCCTCAGGAGGACGTACGCCCATGACCGGCATCGTGGTGCTCGGCAGCACCAATATGGACCTTGTCGCCTACGTCCCCAGGGCGCCCGAGCGCGGAGAGACCGTGACGGGGCGGGAGTTCCGCACGATTCCCGGTGGCAAGGGCGCGAACCAGGCCGTCGCCGCCGCTCGGGCGGGTGCCGACGTGTCGATGATCGGGGCGGTGGGCTCGGACGATTTCGGCGCCCGGCTACGGGACACCCTGGAGCACTCCGGCGTCGACACCGATCTGCTGCGCACCGTCGACACGGCCTCCGGTACCGCGCATATCGTCGTGGACGACGAGGGCGGCAACGCGATCGTCGTCATCCCGGGCGCCAACGGCACCGTGGACCATCTCACCCCCGGTGACGAGGCTGTGATCGCCGCCGCCGACGCACTGCTGCTCCAGCTCGAACTGCCGCTCGCCGGGGTTCTCGCCGGGGCCGAGGCCGCCCGCCGCCACGGGGTGCGCACCATCCTCACCCCGGCCCCGGCCCAGCCCCTGCCGCCCGAACTCCTCGCGGCCGTCGATCTGCTGGTGCCGAACGAGCACGAGGCGGCCCTGCTCGCCGGCACGGCGGACCCGCACGCCGCCGCCGACGCGCTGCTGCGCCAAGTGCCCGAAGTGGTCGTCACGCTGGGGGCCGAGGGCAGCCTCCATCTGGCCCGCGGCGCGGAGCCGGTGCGGGTGCCCGCCCCCCGGGTGCGCGCGGTCGACACGACGGCGGCGGGCGACACCTTCGTGGGCGCCCTGGCGGTGGCCCTGGTCGAGGGCAGGCCGATGCACGAGGCGATGGTCTGGGCGTCGGCCGCCGCCGCCCTCTCCGTGCAGCGCCCAGGCGCCTCCTCCGCCATGCCCACCCGCCCGGAGATCGACAAGGCCGCGGACGGAGGCGCCGCCCCGGTCCGCTGAACGTGCCGGCCTCTCGTCAGACCAGGTCCGGACCCCCGCAGCCACCGAAGGAGCTTGGAACCCTCATGCACGATCCCGAAGCCGACGGTGCCGCCGCCCCTCATCCCGCCGGGGACGGTCCGCTCGCCGGGCTGCGCGTCCTCGATCTCGCCACCCTCTTCGCCGGGCCGCTCGCCGCCACGATGCTCGGTGACTTCGGCGCCGAGGTCATCAAGGTCGAACACCCGTCCAAGCCCGATCCGTCCCGTGGGCACGGACCCGACAAGGCCGGAGTCGGCCTGTGGTGGAAGCTGCTCGGTCGCAACAAACGCGCCATCACCCTCAATCTGGCCACGCCCGGTGGGCGCGAGACGCTGCTGCGGCTCGCCGCCACGGCGGACGTGGTCGTCGAGAACTTCCGCCCAGGCACCCTGGAGAGGTGGGAGCTCGGCTGGGACGAGCTGAGCGCCGTCAACCCCCGGCTGGTGCTCGCCAGAGTCACCGCCTTCGGGCAGTTCGGGCCGTACTGCCGCCGGCCCGGCTTCGGCACCCTGGCCGAGGCGATGAGCGGCTTCGCCGCCATCACTGGTGAACCCGAAGGGCCGCCGACCCTGCCTCCTTTCGGTCTGGCCGACTCCATCGCGGCCCTGGCCACCTCATACGCCGTGATGACCGCGCTGACCGCGCGTGCCGCGTCCGGTCACGGGCAGGTCGTGGACATGGCCATCATCGAACCGATCCTCACCATGCTCGGCCCCCAGCCCATCTGGTTCGACCAGCTCGGCTATGTGCAGCCGCGCACCGGAAACCGCTCCCTCAACAACGCCCCGCGCAACACCTACCGGACGTCCGACGGTGCCTGGCTCGCGGTCTCCACCTCGGCCCAGTCCGTCGCCGAACGGGTGATGCGGCTGGTGGGGCGGCCCGAGCTGACGCACGAGCCGTGGTTCGCCAGCGGCAGCGGCCGGGCCGAGCACGCCGACGAACTGGACAAGGCGGTGGGCGCCTGGATCGCCCGGCACACCAGCGCCGAGGTACTGGCGGCGTTCGAGCAAGCGGAGGCCGCGGTGGCTCCCGTGTACGACGTCAGGGGCGTGATGGCCGACCCTCAGTACGCCGCGCTGGACGCCATCACCGAGGTCCAGGACCCGGAGCTCGGAACGATCCGGATGCAGAACGTGCTCTTCCGGCTCTCCGCCACCCCCGGCCGGATCCGCTGGGCGGGCCGGCCGCATGGCGCGGACACGGACGCCGTACTCGGCGAGCTCGGGCTTACGCCCGAGCGGATCGCCGCACTGCGCCGCCAAGGCGCGCTATGAGGGCCCGCCGGGGCAATGCCGCCTCCGCCACCGCCACTCCCGCCGCCACCGCGCCTCCCGCAGACACCGCGACTCCCTCCGATACCGCGCCTACCCCGACCACTCCGACTCCCGAAACAACCCCGCTCACCTGGTTGTACGCCCCGGGCGACCACCCCGACGTCGTCCACAAGGCGCTCAACTGCGGCGCCGACGTCGTGATCGTGGACCTCGAGGACGCGGTCCCGCCCGAGCGCAAGGCATACGCCCTCGCCGCGACCGCCGAACTGCTCACCTCCTCCCAGCCCGTACCGGTCCATGTCCGCATCCACGCCGAGCGGGACATCCCTGCACTGGCCGGACTGCCCGGCCTGTCCGCTCTGCGCATCCCCAAGGTGACACACCCCACTGACATCCTGGGTCCGGCGTCGCTCGCCCCGGGCACGGGGCTGTACGCCCTGCTGGAGTCGGCGTCCGGGGTCGAGCACGCGTACGCCATCGCGACCGCGACGCCCGCCGTCCACGGCATCGCCCTCGGCGAGGCCGATCTGCGGGCCGACCTCGGGGTACGGGACGACCGGGGGCTCGACTGGCCGCGCAGCCGCATCGTGGTCGCGGCACGGGCGGCGGGGCTCGCGCCGCCGTCGCAGTCGGTGTTTCCCGACATCCGCGATCTGGACGGCCTCGCGGAGTCGTGTGCCCACGGCCGGGCTGTCGGCTTCCTGGGCCGCGCGGCGATCCACCCGCGGCAGCTCGCGGTCATCGAGCGGGCGTATCTGCCCAGCCCCGAGGAGGTGGAGCAGGCCGAGGAGATCGTCGAGGCGGCTGAGACCGACGCGGGGGCGCTCGCTCTTCCGGACGGCCGCTTCGTCGACGCGGCGGTGGTGGCGACGGCGCACCGCACGCTCTCACTGGCTCGCCGTGGCGCCTGAGCGAGGGCGGCACGAACAGGAGCAGCAGGGGGCAGAGGGCAGGGGCCGGGCCAGGGATCGGCCGGGAATCGGGCCAGGGGCAGAAACGGCGAAGGCCGCCCGACCGTCGTGGTCAAGCGGCCTTCAGGCCCGGAGTCAGCCCTTCCGCGCGGTCTCCGAGTCCGTCGCGTCGCCACGGCGGGCCTTGCCCAGGCCCACGGGTGCGGCGTCCTCGGGGTCCGTCGCCGTGGAGTCGGCGTCGCCGGCGGCGTCGCCGGCGGCCTTCGGGGGCTCCACGACCTCCTCGCGGCCGGGACGCAGCCGCGCCGAGACCACGATGTAGGCCACCGCGAGCGCGAAGACGATGATCGCGGTCCAGACGTTCAGCCGCAGGCCCAGGAACTGGTGCGCCTCGTCCACCCGCATGTACTCGATCCAGGCGCGGCCCGCGCAGTACGCGGCCACATAGAGCGCGAAGGCGCGGCCGTGCCCGAGCTTGAAGCGGCGGTCGGCCCAGATCACCAGCAGGGCGACACCGATGCACCAGAGCGACTCGTAGAGGAAGGTCGGGTGGTACAGACCGGGCTCCCGGTTGACACCCTCGCTGATCTCAAGAGCCCAGGGCAGGTCGGTCTTCTTGCCGTACAGCTCCTGGTTGAACCAGTTGCCCCAGCGCCCGATCGCCTGGGCGAGGGCGATTCCGGGCGCGATGGCGTCGGCGTACGCGGGCAGCGGGATGCCCCGTCTGCGGCAGCCGATCCACGCGCCGACCGCGCCGAGGGAGATCGCGCCCCAGATGCCGAGCCCGCCCTCCCAGATCTTGAAGGCGTCGACCCAGTTCTCACCCTCGCTGAAGTACAGCTGGTAGTCGGTGATCACGTGGTACAGACGGCCGCCGACGAGGCCGAACGGCACCGCCCACACGGCGATGTCGGCCACCGTGCCGGATTTGCCGCCGCGGGCGATCCAGCGCTTGTTGCCGAGCCAGACGGCGACGAAGACACCGATGATGATGCAGAAGGCATAGCCGCGCAGCGGTACCGGTCCGAGATGGATCACACCGGTCGACGGGCTGGGAATGTAGGCAAGGTCCATGGCACCACCGACGCTACCTTGCCGGGCCGGAACCATGGCGACCCGCCGGGCAACGTCTGGGTAACGAGCAGTCGAATGGCAGCTTACGGCCATAAGACCGGAAGCAGCCCCTACGAGGTCCCGGGTGTACTCGGCGGTGCCGAGGCCGTACCGGGCTGCCTGCCTTTGTTCGCCTCGGCGACCCATGTCCTCAGGCTGTCGGGGGTGAGGGGCTCGCCGCCCTTCGCGGGGAAGATCGGCTCGCCGTTGAGCAGCACCGTGGGCGTGCCGCGGTGCCCCGCGGTGTGGAAGGCTTCGGCCGACCTGTTCACCCAGGCGTCGTACGTGCCCTTCTCCACGCAGCCGCGGAAGGCAGGGGTGTCCAGCCCTTCGACCTGCGCGGAGAGTTGGATGAGCTCGGCGTTGTCCCCGAAGGCGTCCTGGGCTTCCGAGGGCTGGTTCTCGAACAGCAGGTCGTGGTATTCGACGAACTTCCCGGCGTCCTGGGCGCACGCCGCCGCGTTGGCGGCGCGCACCGAGCCGGTGCCGCCGAGGTTTCCGTCGATGATGGTGGCGAAGTGGTAGTCGGCCTTGAGCTGCCCCGAGTCCACCAGCTCGTGGATCGCGTCCCGCATCGTGGTCTCGAACTGCGCGCACACCGGGCAGCGGAAGTCCTCCCAGACGGTGAGGGTGGACGGCGCGTCGGCCTTGCCCACGGTGATCGCCGGCTGGTTCCCGCCCGTGGCGCCGCTGGGCGCGGCGACCGGTCCGGTCGGCGGGGCTGTCGTCTCCTTGGTGGACTGGCTGTCCTTGCGCCCCGCGTTGGCGGCGATCACGCCGATGACCGCGGCGAGACCGAGCACGCACACCACGGCCGCGCACACGATCAGCAGGCGCCGCCGCTTCTCGCGCGCCTTGTCCAGCTCACGTCCGCGGACGAGCCGCTCGCGGGCGGCCCGCCTTCCGTCAGGACCATCAGGGTTCTTCTCGCTCACGCCAGAGCAACGAACCGGGGGGGGGGGGGGTGGGCGCCCCCCAGCGCGGGGGGGACGCCCAGGGGGACGGGGGGGGGTGGCGCGCGGGGGGGGGGGGGGGCGCGGCGCCTGGGACCGCCCCGCCCGGCGGCCCCCCCCACCCCCCACAC
>NZ_JBHXFA010000016.1:0-20147 GCF_042724175.1 Streptomyces sp. NPDC127084 | reverse complement strand
CCGCGGGCGGGGCCCCCCCCCACGCTCCAACACCACCCGGGTTATCTCCCCCCCCCCCCCCCCCACGCCGGGGTGGCGGCTATCCGCCCCCCCCCCGCTCGGAGGTCCACCCGTATGGACGAGCGGCGGCTTGCCCCACGGGTGCGTGCCTGCTCAGCGTCGGCGTACTCCCCGCGCCAGGTCGCCCGCCAGCTCCCGTACCGCCGCGAGCCCGGCCTCGTGGTCCTCCGCGTCCAGCAGCCGCTTCACGAACGCGGAGCCGACGATGACGCCATCGGCGAAGCCGGCGACCTGCGCCGCCTGCGCGGCGTTGGATACGCCGAGTCCGACGCAGACCGGGAGGCCGTCGCGGCCGGCCGGGGTGGCGCGGGCACGCCGCACCAGGTCTTCGGCCTGGGCGCCGACGGACTCACGGGTGCCGGTGACCCCCATCAGTGACGCGGCGTAGACGAAACCCGTACCGGCGTCGGTGATGGTGGCGAGCCGCTCGTCCTTGCTGCTCGGCGCGACGACGAAGACCGTGGCGAGCCCGTGCTTCTCGGCGTGCTCACGCCACACCTCGGACTCCTCGACCGGCAGGTCCGGCAGGATGCAGCCCGCGCCGCCCGCCTCCGCGAGCTCGGTGGTGAAGCGCTCGATGCCGTAGCGGTCGATCGGGTTCCAGTACGTCATCACCAGCACCGGCTTCCCGGTGGCCTGGTGCGCCTCGCGCACGGTCCGCATCACGTCCGCGATCTTCACGCCGCCGCGCAGGGCAATGTCGTCGGCGGTCTGGATCACCGGTCCGTCCAGCACCGGGTCACTGTGCGGCAGACCGACCTCGACCACGTCGGCGCCGCCGTCGAAGATCGCCTTGATCGCCTCGATACCGCGGTCGACGGTCGGGAATCCGGCCGGGAGGTAGGCGACCAGCGCGGCCCGGTTCTCGGCTTTGGCCCGCGCCAGGGTGTCGCTCAGCAGCCGGATGTTTCCGCCGGTGGATGCGGTCCCGCTCATTTGGCGTCCCCCTCGATCTCGGCGACCTCGCCCGCCGCGTCGGCCTCCACGACGGCACCCGCCGTCGCCTCGCTGTCGTACAACCCGAAGTAGCGGGCGGCCGTGTCCATGTCCTTGTCGCCGCGGCCGGACAGGTTGACCACGATCAGCCCGTCCTTGCCGAGCTCCCGGCCGAGGTCGAGCGCCCCGGCCAGGGCGTGCGCCGACTCGATCGCCGGGATGATGCCTTCCGTGCGGGACAGCAGCCGCAGCGCCTGCATGGCGGCGTCGTCGGTCACGGCCCGGTACTCGCCGCGCCCGCTGTCCTTGAGGTACGAGTGCTCGGGGCCGATGCCCGGGTAGTCGAGCCCGGCCGAGATCGAGTACGGCTCGGTGATCTGGCCCTCGTCGTCCTGGAGGACGTACGAACGCGAGCCGTGCAGGATGCCCGGCTCACCCGCGGTCAGCGTGGCCGCGTGCTCCCCGGTCTCCAGTCCGTGGCCGCCGGGCTCGCAGCCGACCAGCCGGACCCCGCTGTCGGGGATGAAGGCATGGAACAGGCCGATGGCGTTGGAGCCGCCGCCGACGCAGGCCACGACCGCGTCCGGGAGGCGCCCAGCGCGCTCCAGGATCTGGCGGCGGGCCTCGACGCCGATGACCCGGTGGAAGTCGCGGACCATCGCCGGGAAGGGGTGCGGTCCGGCGACCGTGCCGAAGAGGTAGTGGGTGTGGTCGACGTTGGCGACCCAGTCGCGGAACGCCTCGTTGATGGCGTCCTTGAGGGTGCGGCTGCCGGACTTCACGGGGATGACCTCGGCACCGAGCATCCGCATCCGGGCCACGTTCAGCGCCTGGCGCTGGGTGTCGATCTCGCCCATGTAGATGGTGCAGTCCAGACCGAAGAGGGCGCAGGCGGTGGCCGTGGCGACGCCGTGCTGCCCGGCGCCGGTCTCGGCGATGACCCGGGTCTTGCCCATGCGCTTGGTGAGCAGGGCCTGGCCGAGAACGTTGTTGATCTTGTGGGACCCGGTGTGGTTGAGGTCCTCGCGCTTCAGGAAGACCCGCGCGCCGCCCGCGTGACCGGCGAACCCGGGAACCTCGGTGAGGGCGCTGGGCCGTCCCGTGTAGTTGACGAGCAGATCGTCGAGCTCGGCCGCGAAGGCGGGGTCCGCCTTGGCCTTGTCGTACTCGACGGCCACCTCGTCCACGGCGGCGACCAGCGCCTCCGGGATGAACTTGCCGCCGAAGTGGCCGAAATAGCCCCGGGTGTCGGGCACCAGGCCCACGGGGTCGGGAATGAAGTAGTCGCTGGGCATGCCAGAACTCCTTGTGAGCTGAAAGCCGAGAAGAAGTGTGTGGGGTGATGACGTCGCGGAACGTCACGGCGCGCTGAGCGCGAGCGCCCTCAGTGCACGTGTACGTACGCGTCGCTCAGCGACGCCATCGCATGCCGTTGACCTGACCGGGCTCATCCCCGATCACATAGCGGACCCGCCGCCCGTGCACCCGTCGCGCCGGTGCCCGGCAGCCGCGCGGGCGGCAGCCGCGCGCCAGGGGCGCGTGCGGCAGGCGGGTCAGCACAACCGCACCGGCCCGGAGGCGAAGCCCCGGGCGGCGGGCGGCTGTGCGGCGGACGACGGCGGTCATGGCGGGTGCGGTCAGCCTCTCCCGTGCCGCAGCGCCGGGTGGGCACCGGCCGCGACCAGATCGGCCACGGCACCCTTGGGGTCGCGCCCGGTCACCAGGGACTCGCCGACCAGGACCGCGTCCGCGCCCTCGTTGGCGTAGGCGATCAGGTCGTGCGGGCCGCGGATACCCGACTCGGCGATCTTGACGATACTCGCGGGGATCTCGGGGGCGACCCGCTCGAAGGTGGCGCGGTCGACTTCGAGGGTCTTGAGGTTGCGTGCGTTGACGCCGATGATCTTGGCGCCGGCGTCCACGGCCCGCTCGACCTCGTCCTCGTCGTGGACCTCGACCAGCGGGGTGAGACCGATCGACTCGGCACGCTCGATCAGTGAGACCAGGGCCTCCTGGTCGAGCGCGGCGACGATCAGCAGCACCAGGTCGGCGCCGTACGCGCGGGCCTCCCACAGCTGGTACGAGGTGACGATGAAGTCCTTGCGCAGCACCGGGATGTCCACCCGGGCCCGCACGGCCTCCAGATCCGCGAGCGAACCGCCGAAGCGGCGCTGTTCGGTGAGGACGGAGATGACGGCGGCGCCGCCCGCTTCGTAGTCGGCGGCGAGGGCTGCCGGGTCGGCGATGGCGGCGAGCGCGCCCTTGGAGGGGCTGGAGCGCTTCACCTCGCAGATGACCTTGACACCGTCGCCGCGCAGCGCGGCGACGCCGTCCTTGGCCTGGGGCGCCTTGGCGGCACGCTCCTTGAGCTCGTCGAGGCTGACCCGCGCCTGCCGCTCTGCGAGGTCGGCGCGTACGCCTTCGATGATCTCGTCGAGCACACTCACGCGAGCGGCCCCCTTCCGGGTGGTTGTTGGTGGATCACGGTCAGCTATGTCGATGGTATCCGCAGGAGGGCGATGGCCTCGCATCCGGTTGACGGCCATCCCACTCCGTGGAACATCAGCCCGCTGAGTGTCATGGCGCGAGCACCGACCCGAACGGCAGGTTCCTGACCACGGTGAAGGCGAGTAGCACCCCTCCGAGGGCCCACGCCCACGTGGCGGGCAGGTGAAGCCGGAACGGGCGCCCACGGATCACGCGGAGGACCCAGACGGTCCACACCACGGCGAAGATCCCGTAGCCGATGGTGGCGAGGGCGTTGGTGCTCAGGGCAGCGCCGAGATCGCCGTGGATGAAGGCATGGGCGCTGCGCAGGCCGCCGCAACCGGGGCAGTAGATCCCGGTGAGTCGCAGCAGCGGGCAGACCGGGTAGTGACCCGGCTGATTGGGGTCCACGCTGCCGACGTACGCGAAGGCCGCGGCGACGACGGCGAAGCCGCCCAGCGGCGGCGCGAGCCGTCGCAGGAGGGACGGCTCACGGGCGGGCTGGGGCGCGGGGGGCCGACCCGCTCCCGGGGCGGCCGAGGCTCCGGAGGCGGCAGAGGCGGCGTTGAAGGCATCCACCTGGTGATTGTCCCCCCGGCACAGGAAGAGACGCAGCCCGGGCCCGCCGGACTGCGTCTCGAAGGCGGCGCGTCAGGCGGCCGCGGTGGCCTCGGCCGGAGCGGGCTTCGCGGTCTTGGCAGCCTCGACGCCGCCCTGAACCCGGAGCGGCTGGTCCTTGGAGCCGAGACCGGCCGCCTTCATCGCTCCGCCCACGACGGCGCCCAGAAGGATCACGCCGAAGCCGGCCCAGAAACCGAGGGGGTTGTCCGCCACCATGAAGACTCCCGCGACGCAGAAGCCGATGAAGCTGATGATGACGCCGGTCCAGGCGGCCGGGGTGTGACCGTGTCCGTGGCTGCTGCCCGCCATGAAATGCTCCTCGTAGGTGTTGCTCTGTGGGTGAGGTGAGGCCGTGAGGTCAGGCCGTCGCCGTCGGGTGGGCGTCTCCCGCGCCCGGGGCGCGGGAGACCTGCTCGCACCCCATTCTCCCGTACGTGGACGGGTGTCAGGACGTGGGGGTCGTCACTGATCGCCGGTGGGGTCCTCGCCGCGGTCCAGGGCCTTCCACAGCTCCTCGGGCCGGTCCGGGTCGGCGGCGCCCTGGCGGGCCTTGCGCGGGGCGGCGCCCTCGCGCTCGTAGCGCCCGGACATCGCGGGCCAGGAGGTGCCGTACCGCAGCGCCAGCAGCCCGGCGATCAGGATCAGCAGTCCGCCGCCGGCCGTGACATACGGCCAGACGGTGTGGGTGAGGGCTTCGGCGGCGGCGTCGGATGTGCCGGTGGTACGGCGGGCCTGCTCGTCCAGGGTTCCGCTGCCGTCGGCGCCGAGGAACGCGGCGAGCGCCGCGCCCGCACCGCTGAGCGCCAGCAGCGCGGAGACCAGCAGCCGGCCGGCGCGGCGCACGGCGAACACGGCGACCAGTGCGGCCAGGCCGACGACGGCGAGGGCGGCGGGCACTCCGGTGACATCGCGGCCGTCCGCCTTCAGCGGGATGGTCCCGCCGACGGCGTCGGCCGCGCCCTGTGCCCAGGTCTGGCCCGATGCGAGCAGCACCACGGCCGCGCCGACGGCGCCGAGCAGCAGGGCGGCGGCGAGGCTGCGTCTGCTGCTGCTCGCCGCCGGCGAACTCCGTGCGCTCTCGGTACGGGACTGGGCTACGGGTGTGGCACTCACGCACCCCACTATCCCTTATGCGTTCAGCCGCCGTGCAGCCGGTTGGCGGTGTGCACGGCCCGCAGCACCGCGGCGGCCTTGTTCCGGCACTCGGCGTCCTCGGCCACCGGATCCGAGTCGGCCACGATCCCGGCTCCGGCCTGCACGTACGCGGTGCCGTCGCGCAGCAGCGCGGTGCGGATGGCGATGGCGGTGTCGGAGTCGCCCGCGAAGTCGAGATACCCGACACAACCGCCGTACAGTCCGCGCCGGGAGGGCTCCAGCTCCTCGATGATCTGCATCGCCCGGGGCTTCGGGGCGCCGGAGAGCGTGCCCGCCGGGAAGCAGGCGGTCAGCACGTCGAAGGCGGTGCGGCCTTCGGCGACCTTGCCGGTGACGGTCGACACGATGTGCATGACGTGCGAGTACCGTTCGATGGACATGAAGTCGACCACTTCCACCGAGCCCGGCTCGCAGACCCGGCCGAGGTCGTTGCGCCCCAGGTCGACCAGCATCAGATGCTCGGCGCGCTCCTTCGGGTCGGCGAGCAGCTCGTCCGCGAGGTCGTGGTCCTCTTGCGGGGTGGCTCCACGCGGCCGGGTGCCGGCGATGGGGTGCACCATGGCGTGCCCGTCCTCCACCTTGACCAGCGCCTCCGGGCTTGAGCCGACCACGTCGAAGGGGGCCTCGTCGTGTGGGAAGCGGATCAGGTACATGTACGGGCTGGGGTTGGTGGCCCGCAGCACCCGGTAGACGTCGAGGGCACTGGCCGTGCACGGGGTCTCGAACCGCTGCGAGGGCACGACCTGGAAGGCCTCCCCCGCGCGGATACGCTCCTTGACGTCCTCCACCGCCTCCTGGAACCGCTCGCCGCTCCACATGGGCGCGGTGTACGGGGGCAGATCGGACGGCGGCAGGGCGGTCGGCCGGGAGTCCACGGGCCGGGCGAGGTCGGCCTCCATGGCGTCGAGCCGGGCGACGGCGTCGGCGTATGCCTCGTCCACGCCCGTGTCGAGGTCGTTGTGATTGATCGCGTTCGCGATCAGCAGCACGGAGCCGTCCCAGTGGTCGAGTACGGCGAGGTCCGAGGTGAGCAGCATGGTCAGCTCGGGCAGCCGCAGGTCGTCGCGGCTGTGATCGCCGATCTTCTCCAGGCGGCGGACGATGTCGTAGCCGAGGTAGCCGACCATGCCGCCGGTGAACGGCGGCATCCCGTCGCTCAGTCCCGCTACGCCCTGCGGCGTGGAAGGTACTCCCAGACGGGGGGTGTGCAGGGCCTCGACGGTGGCGCGCAGCGCCTTCAGCGGGTCGCCGCCCATGGGTACGCCGACCGGTGGGTTGCCGATCCAGTGCGCCTGGCCGTCGCGGACGGTGAGGGCGGCGTCCGACCGTACGCCGATGAAGGAGTACCGGGACCACGACTTGCTGTTCTCAGCGGACTCCAGCAGGAAGGTGCCGGGGCGCTCGGCCGTGAGCTTGCGGTACAGGCCGACCGGGGTGTCGCCGTCCGCGAGGAGGCGGCGGCTGACGGGGATGACACGGCGGTCGGCCGCCAGCTTGCGGAAGGTCTCGAGGTCCATGGCGTATGACCCTACTGGTGCCGCTACCGGCCGTCGCCGAGCGGCAGATCATCGGCGTCGAAGCAGGTCCGGTCACCGGTGTGGCAGGCGGCTCCGGTCTGGTCGACCCGGACCAGGACGGTGTCGGCGTCGCAGTCGAGCGCGACCGACCTGACGTGCTGGACATGGCCCGAGGTGTCGCCCTTGACCCAGTACTCCCGGCGGCTGCGCGACCAGTAGGTGGCGCGTCCGGTGGTCAGGGTGCGGTGCAGCGCCTCGTCGTCCATCCAGCCGAGCATGAGCACCTCGCCGGTGTCGTACTGCTGGGCGATGGCCGGCAGCAGCCCGTCGGCGCCGCGCTTGAGGCGGGCGGCGATGGCGGGGGCCAGCGCGCTGGGTGTCCTGGGCGTGCCTGTCGGACCGGTCATGCCTGTCGTGCCTGTCATGTGGTTCATTGTGCCGCGATCAGGGTGGCGTGCGGCCGTGCGTCCACTGGGCGGACGTAGCGACCCGGTCGTAGGCTGACCAGCATGTCTACCCATGCCAAGCGTGAACGGCTGCTGCTCGCGGATCTGTTGGAGGCGGCGGGCCCCGGTGCACCGACCCTGTGCGAGGGCTGGACGGCCCGTGAACTGGCTGCGCACGTGGTGGTGCGCGAACGCCGCCCCGAGGCGGCCGGAATCGTGCTGGGCCCGCTGAAGGCCAGGCTGGAGCGGGTGCAGGCGGAGTACGCGGCCAAGCCGTACGACGAGCTGATCCGGCTGATCCGTACGGGTCCGCCGAGGATGTCGCCGTTCTCCCTCAAGCCGGTGGACGAGGCCTCGAACACCGTCGAGTTCTATGTCCATGCCGAGGACGTACGCCGGGCCCAGCCCGACTGGACCCCGCGCGAGCTCGACCCGGTGTTCGCCGATGTCCTCTGGTCGCGTCTGGAGAAGGGCGCGCGACTGCTGGGTCGCAAGGCACCGGTGGGCCTGGTGCTGCGCCGTCCGAACGGTCAGACGGCCGTCGCGCACCGCGGAGCTCCGGTGGTGACGGTGACCGGGGAGCCGGGCGAGCTGACCCTGTACGTGTTCGGGCGGCAGGATGCCGCGCATGTGGAGACCGAGGGCGACAAGGACGCCGTCGACCGCGTGGGGCGGGCCCAGCTGGGCATGGCCTGACCTGCCCCCGCCCGGGCTAGGCCGTGCCGGGTGCCGCGTGCCCGGGTGCGAGGGCCTTCGCGATCCGGTTCATCAGCGTCTGCGCCGTGTTCTCGGCCGGAGCCTTCGCGCCGTGGGTGGTCGCGACGGCGATGGCCAGCCGCTCGGCGGGGAGGTAGGCCTGGACGGCGGCGTATCCGGAGAACGAGGGGTTCGTCAGTATCCAGCCGTTCAGCACCAGCACCCCGAGCCCGAAGTGCTTGGCCTCGGTGTTCTTCATGCACACCGAGGCGGGGCAGTCCTTCGTGCCGCCGCCGAGTCCGGCGGTGCCCGGATCGAGCTGGGTCCGGAACGCCGCGGGCGACAGCAGTTCGCCTGTGCCGACCGCCTCCGCCGAGCGGACCAGATCGCAGATGCCGGTGGTCAGCACGGCGCCAGGAGCCGTGGTCCAGGAAGGGTTCCAGAAGGTGGACTCCTCGTAGGGCCCGCGCTCCTCGGTGAAGGCGTGCAGTACCGGCGGCTGGATCTCGGGGGTGAAACTGTTGCGGGTGTCGGCGAGCCCCAGTGGACCCATGACGCGCTGCCGCAGCAGCTCGTCCAGGGGCAGACCACTGATCTTCTCCAGGGCGGCACCGAGAAGCACGAAGTTGGCGTGCGAGTAGTTCCAGTCGGTTCCGGGCTTGTACCAGAGCGGATGGGCTTCCGGGTAGGCCAGCAGCTGCTCGGGGGTCCAGTGGCGGAACGGTGCCGCCTCCAGCGCGGCGACGAACTCCGGATCGGTGACGTAGTCATGGAGGCCGGATGTGGAGTCACCCAGCATGCGCAGCGTGATCTCGTCGGCATGCGGGGCGTCCGGCAGCCAGCGGGACACCGGGTCGTCGAGCCCCGCCTTCTTCTCTTCCACCAGTTGCAGCAGGGTGATGCCCATGTACACGATGGCGACCGAGCCGGCTCGGAAGTGCATCGCGGGAGTCGCCGGTACACCGGTCATCGACTGGCCGAGCCCAGCGGTGACGATCTCCTCGCCGTCCTTGGTGACACTCAGCAGGACGGCGTTGTCGTCCAGCTCCTCCATGGTCCGCTCGGCGATTCCGAGGATCTCGCGGGCCTGCCCGGACGCGCTCTGAGGGGAGGCGGTGCAGGTACGTCCCTCCCCCACCGGAGCAGGTGCGTGGCCGGGGGCGGCACGGGCGACGGCGCCGTGGAGGCTCGCGGCAAGGAGTGTCGCGACGCAGAAGGCAGTGGTCGACCGCACGCGTCCCATAACCGACATTATCCGCCAGAACAATCCGGGTGGCGGTGCTTTCGGCGTCGTGGTCCTCCCAGTAACGCAGTACCACCACCGCCCGGACCGGGCGCCTTCGCGCCGCCGCCGGATCGGCGTCGGCCGCAGGATCGAGGAGACCGCGGAAGCGATGGACGCCAGCCCGGCGGCCGTGCGCACCCGATCGACGCGCGCCCTGACGAAACTCCGGAGCCTGCTGGGCTCGAGTCTCTCCGAATTCGTCTCGCTCTGACGAACCGACGGGGTTTCCCCGCTCCGACCTCGCAGTCGCGGGCATCCGCCGGGTGGCGGGTTAGCGGGAGGGCTCTGTGTGAGGCGCATGGGTCAACCCTCCGGGCGGCTTGCCCGGAGGGTGGTAAGCGGAAGGTGGTCAGCGGACCGGGTGGCCCGCCTCCCGCAGGGTGTCCTTGACCTGCGAGATCCGCAGGTCCCCGAAGTGGAACACCGAGGCCGCCAGTACCGCGTCCGCGCCCGCCGCGATGGCCGGCGGGAAGTCGGCCAGCCGGCCCGCGCCGCCCGACGCGATGACCGGGACGGTGACATGCTCGCGTACGGCGGCGATCATCTCGGTGTCGTAGCCGTCCTTGGTGCCGTCGGCGTCCATCGAGTTGAGCAGGATCTCGCCCGCGCCCAGCTCGGCGGCCCGGTGGGCCCATTCGACGGCGTCGATACCGGTGCCGCGGCGACCGCCGTGGGTGGTGACCTCGAACGAGCCCGTGGGGGTGCGGCGGGCGTCCACGGACAGCACGAGCACCTGGCGGCCGAAGCGTTCGGCGATCTCACGGATCAGCTCGGGGCGGGTGATCGCGGCCGTGTTGACGCCGACCTTGTCGGCGCCGGCCCGCAGCAGCTGGTCGACATCGTCGGCGGAGCGGACGCCGCCGCCCACCGTGAGCGGGATGAAGACCTGCTCGGCGGTACGGCGGACCACGTCGTACGTGGTCTCGCGGTCGCCGGACGACGCCGTGATGTCCAGGAAGGTCAGCTCGTCGGCGCCTTCGGCGTCGTACAGCTTGGCCATCTCGACCGGGTCACCCGCGTCCCGGAGGTTCTGGAAGTTGACGCCCTTGACCACCCGGCCGTTGTCCACGTCCAGGCAGGGGATGACTCGTATGGCGAGCGTCATGACACCGCTCCTCCCGCTCCTCGGACGGCCGCTCCACGGAACGCCTCGACCTCGACCTCCACGACCAGCCGGGGGTCCACGAACCCGGAGACGATGATCATCGACGTGGCTGGGCGGACCTCGCCGAAGAGCTCCTTGTGGGCGCGGCCCACCTCTTCGACGTCCCGGGCGTGGGTGATGTACATCCGGGTGCGCACCACGTCCCCGACTCCGAGGCCGAGCTCCTTGAGCGCGCCGAGGGCGGTGTTGAAGGACGTGACCGCCTGGTCGTACGGGCCGCCGTCCACGACGGCGCCGTCCACCACCGAGGTGCAGCCGGACACCAGGACCAGCCCGTTCGGCAGCTCGACCGCGCGGGAGTAGCCGAAGGCCTGCTCCCAGGGGGCGTCACCGCCGATCCGGCGGACGGAATCGCTCATCGGGACACCGCCGCGAGCGCCTCTTCGAGAGTGAACGCCTCGGCGTACA
Organism: Streptomyces sp. NPDC127084; assembly: GCF_042724175.1. Lineage (NCBI taxonomy): Bacteria > Bacillati > Actinomycetota > Actinomycetes > Kitasatosporales > Streptomycetaceae > Streptomyces > Streptomyces sp. NPDC127084. Next base: position 9,371 of record NZ_JBHXFA010000016.1, on the reverse strand, counting down.
GCGCCTTGCCGACGATCGCGCCTTCCACGCCCAGCGGGACAAGGCCGGCGAGCGCCCGCAGGTCGTCCAGTGAGGAGACCCCGCCGGACGCGACGACGGGCTTGTCGGTAGCGGCGCACACATCGCGCAGCAGTTCCAGGTTGGGGCCCTGGAGGGTGCCGTCCTTGGCGATGTCGGTGACGACGTAGCGCGCGCAGCCCTCGGCGTCCAGCCGGGCCAGGGTCTCGTACAGGTCGCCGCCGTCACGGGTCCAGCCACGGCCGCGCAGGGTGGTGCCGCGTACGTCGAGACCGACCGCGATCCTGTCGCCGTACTCGGCGATGACCTTGGCGACCCACTCGGGGGTCTCCAGCGCCGCGGTGCCGAGGTTGACCCTGGTGCAGCCGGTGGCGAGGGCCGCGGCGAGCGTGGCGTCGTCGCGGATGCCGCCGGACAGCTCCACCTTGAGGTCCATCGCCCCGGCGACCTCGGCGATCAGCTCGCGGTTGTCGCCGGTGCCGAAGGCGGCGTCCAGGTCGACCAGGTGCAGCCACTCGGCTCCCGCCCGCTGCCAGGTGAGCGCGGCTTCCAGCGGGGACCCGTAGGAGGTCTCCGTACCGGACTCCCCGTGGACCAGACGGACGGCCTGGCCGTCGCGGACGTCCACGGCGGGGAGGAGTTCAAGCTTCTGGGCGATGGCCATGATCAGAGGGTCTCGATCCAGTTGGTGAGCAGCTGGGCACCGGCGTCGCCGGACTTCTCGGGGTGGAACTGGGTGGCCCACAGCGCGCCGTTCTCGACGGCCGCCACGAACGGCTCGCCGTGGGTGGCCCAGGTGACCTTGGGGGCGCGGATGGCCGGGTTGGTGATCTCCAGACTCCACTCGTGTACGGCGTAGGAGTGCACGAAATAGAAGCGGGCGTCGGCGTCGAGTCCGGCGAACAGCTCGCTGTCGTCGGGGGCCTTGACGGTGTTCCAGCCCATGTGGGGGACGACGGGTGCCTTCAGCGGGGCCACCACACCGGGCCACTCGTCGAGGCCCTCGGTCTCCACACCGTGCTCGATTCCGCGCTCGAACAGGATCTGCATGCCGACGCAGATGCCCATGACGGGACGGCCGCCGGACAGCCTGCGGTCGATGATCCAGTGGCCGCGGGCCTGCTGGAGTCCCTTCATACAGGCGGCGAAGGCGCCGACGCCGGGGACGAGCAGTCCGTCGGCGTTCATGGCCGCGTCGAAATCCCGGGTGATCTCGACCTCGGCGCCGACCCGGGCCAGCGCGCGCTCGGCGGAGCGGACGTTGCCGAAGCCGTAGTCGAAGACCACGACCTTCTTGCGCCCGTCTGCTCCGCTCATGACCACACGTCCAGGCGCATGACACCCGCGGCCAGGCAGAGCGCTGCGCCGATCGAGAGCAGCACGATCAGGCCCTTGGGCATCTGCTGCTTGGCGAACGAGATGATCCCGCCGACCAGGAAGAGTCCGACGATGATCAGCAGGGTGGACAGTCCGGTCACGGTTACAGCGCGCCCTTCGTGGAAGGCAGGATTCCGGCGGCGCGCGGGTCGCGCTCCGACGCATAGCGAAGCGCCCTGGCCAGGGCCTTGAACTGGCACTCCACGATGTGGTGGGCGTTGCGGCCGTACGGCACGTGGACGTGCAGCGCGATCTGCGCCTGGGCGACGAACGACTCCAGTATGTGCCGGGTCATCGTCGTGTCGTAGGCCCCGATCATGGGCGCCATGTTCTCCGGCTCGGTGTGCACGAGGTACGGGCGGCCGGAGAGGTCCACGGTGACCTGGGCGAGCGACTCGTCCAGCGGCACCGTGCAGTTGCCGAAGCGGTAGATGCCGACCTTGTCGCCGAGCGCCTGCTTGAAGGCGGCGCCGAGGGCGAGTGCGGTGTCCTCGATGGTGTGGTGCGAGTCGATGTGCAGGTCGCCGTCGGTCTTCACGGTCAGGTCGAACAGACCGTGCCGCCCGAGCTGGTCGAGCATGTGGTCGTAGAAGCCGACCCCGGTCGACACATCGACCTGTCCGGTGCCGTCGAGATTGATCTCGACAAGGACCGATGTCTCCTTGGTGGTGCGCTCCACGCGCCCTACGCGGCTCATGCGCTCTGCTCCTTCTTCAACTCACGGACCGCGTCGAGGAACGCGTCGTTCTCTTCGGGGGTGCCCGCGGTGACCCGCAGCCAGCCCGGTACGCCGTTGTCCCGGACCAGGACGCCCCGGTCGAGGATTCGCTGCCACGCCGTGTGGGAGTCCTCGAAGCGACCGAACTGGACGAAGTTGGCGTCGGACGCGGTCACCTCGTAGCCGGTCGCGCGCAGCTCGGCGACCAGCCTGTCCCGCTCGCCCTTGAGCTGCTCGACGTACTTGAGCAGCGTATCGGTGTGCTCCAGGGCGGCCAGCGCGGTGGCCTGGGTGACAGCGGAGAGGTGGTACGGCAGCCGTACGAGCTGGAGCGCGTCGACCACCGCCCGGTGCGCGGCGAGATAGCCGAGCCTCAGACCGGCGGCCCCGAACGCCTTGGACATGGTGCGCGAGACGACCAGATTCGGCCTGCCGTCGATCAATGGCAGCAGCGAGGGGCGGTGGCTGAATTCGACGTACGCCTCGTCCACGACGACCAGCGACGGCCTGGTCCGCTGGGCGGCCTCGTAGAGCGCGAGGACCGTGTCCGCGTCGACGGCCGTGCCGGTCGGGTTGTTGGGCGAGGTGATGAAGACGACGTCCGGCCGGTTCTCGGCGATGGCCCGCGCGGCGGCGGCCGTGTCGATGGTGAAGTCGTCGTCCCGGGGCCCGGAGATCCAGCCGGTGCCGGTGCCGCGGGCGATCAGCGCGTGCATCGAGTACGAGGGCTCGAAGCCGATCGCGGTACGGCCGGGACCGCCGAAGGTCTGGAGCAGTTGCTGGATGACCTCGTTGGAGCCGTTGGCGGCCCAGATGTTCTCCAGGGCGACCGGGTGCTTCCCGGTGCGGGTCAGGTACCGGGCCAGCTCGGTGCGCAGCTCGATGGCGTCCCGGTCGGGGTAGCGGTTGAGGTGGCGGGCCGCTTCCCGTACGCGCTCGGCGATCCGCTCGACCAGTGGTTCGGGCAGCGGATACGGGTTCTCGTTGGTGTTCAGCTGTACGGGGACGTCGAGCTGGGGCGCGCCGTAGGGGGACTTGCCGCGCAGTTCGTCCCTGATGGGCAGGTCGTCGATGCCGATCATGTCAGCCATGTCAGGCGTGTCGGTACGGGACGTGCTCGCTTGCTCGGTGCTCACTTGCTCGGGGGTACCTTCCAGTCGAACCTCGCCTTCAGGGCCGCGCCGTGCGCGGGCAGGTCCTCCGCCTCCGCGAGGGTCACCACATGGTGGGTGACCTCGGCCAGTGCCTCGCGCGTGTAGTCCACGATGTGGATCCCGCGCAGGAAGGACTGGACGGAGAGCCCGGACGAATGGCAGGCGCAGCCGCCGGTGGGCAGGACGTGGTTGGAGCCCGCGCAGTAGTCGCCGAGGGAGACCGGTGCCCAGGGGCCGACGAAGATCGCGCCGGCGTTGCGGACCCGGTCGGCTACGGCCGGCGCGTCGGCGGTCTGGATCTCCAGGTGCTCGGCGCCGTACGCGTCGACCACCCGCAGGCCTTCCTCGATGCCGTCCACGAGGACGATCGCCGACTGCTTGCCGGACAGTGCCGGGACGATCCGGTCCTCCACGTGCTTGGTGGCCGCGATCTGCGGCTCCAGCTCGCGTTCGACCGCGTCCGCGAGCTCGGGCGAGTCGGTGACCAGGACGGCGGCGGCCAGCGGGTCGTGCTCGGCCTGGCTGATCAGGTCCGCGGCGACATGCGCCGGGTCGGCGGTGGCGTCGGCGAGGACCGCGATCTCGGTGGGGCCGGCCTCGGTGTCGATGCCGATCCGCCCGGTGAAGTAGCGCTTGGCGGCCGCGACCCAGACATTGCCCGGGCCGGTCACCATGTTCGCGGGCGGGCACCCGTCGGGTCCCGAGGTCCCGTACGCGAACATCGCGACGGCCTGGGCGCCGCCTGCCGCGTACACCTCGTCCACGCCCAGCAGGGCGCAGGCGGCGAGGATCGTCGGGTGCGGCAGTCCGCCGAACTCCTTCTGCGGGGGCGAGGCGAGCGCGATGGACTCGACACCGGCTTCCTGGGCAGGGACGGCGTTCATGATCACGGACGACGGGTAGACGGACCGGCCGCCCGGTGCGTACAGGCCGACCCGCTCCACCGGGACCCACTTCTCGGTGACCGTGCCGCCCGGGACCACCTGGGTGGTGCGCGAGGTCCTGCGCTGCTCGCGGTGGACGATCCTGGCGCGCCGGATCGACTCCTCCAGTGCCGCCCTGACCTCGGGGTCGAGCTGCTCCAGGGCTTGCGCGACGGCCTCGGCGGGCACTCGCACCCGGTCGAGCCGCACCCCGTCGAACCTCTCCGCGTAGTCGATCAGCGCCGCGGTGCCGCGATGATGCACGTCCTCGCAGATGGGCCGCACCTTCTCCAGGGCGGCTTCCACGTCGAACTCGGCACGCGGCAGCAGCTGGCGCAGAGCGGCGCCCTCGGGGAGAGCGTCGCCGCGCAGATCGATTCGAGAGATCACGGGTCAATTCTCGCAGACGCGCTCCAAGGGGCGGCCGTCCGTATCACTTCCTGGGACGGACGGGATCACGCGTCGCCCCCCCGTCGCCCACCCGCCATCACCTGCCGCCGTCCCGCCGCCCGCTTCGGCCGCCGCGGAACAGCGCCAGCCGCTCGGCCCCGGGCGGACGTTCTCTGGCCAGACACTTTCCGGCCAATCTACCGATCCCTCCGCCGACGGCGTGTCGGCCCGTAGCGAGCGCTTCTCGCCATACCGCGTGTCACAGCAGTCGTTCATGACCACTAGCGTTCAGTCCGTTACTCAGAGGGAAGAACGGCTGTACGAATACCGGGGAACCACCGGGAAAGCGAGGGGGCGGCCTTGACCGAGCCGCAGGGCATGGACATGCCCGACGATCTCACCGGAGCCGAGTCGGCTCTGTGGACCTCGTTCGAAGACGGAGGTACCTGCGATCTGCGGGATGCGAATCCGCTGCTGAACGATCCCTTCTCGGGCCCGGCCTGGGGCCCGGAGCGGCGGGTGCGCGCCGATGTGATCGCCCGCCTGCTGCTCAGCGGACCGCCGCCGCGCCCTGGCCGGGTCTGCGCGCTCAAGCTGCGCGGGGCGTTCATCACGGGAAGGCTCAAGCTCGCGGGCGGGACGATAGGACCGTATGTCGAGCTGACCGGCTGCCGCTTCGAGCAGGAACTGGAGTTCCCCGAGGCACACTTCACCACGCTCAGGATGGCCGGCTGCGCCATACCCCGGCTTGAGGCAGCCCGGCTGCACACCGCCGGCGACCTCCATCTGCCGCGCTGCCGCGTGGCGCGCGGGATACGGCTCACGGACGCGCAGATCGGCACGGATCTGCTGATCAACCAGATCCAGATGTGGCCGGACCAACGGGGCCGTGCGATCACCGCGGACGGACTCTCGGTGGGGCAGGACCTGCAAGCCGAACTGATGGAGGCCTACGGGGAGGTCAGCCTGCGTGGCGCGAAAGTGGGCGGGTCGCTGAGTCTGCGCGGCAGCAGGCTGCGCGCGGCGGAGGGGCGGCGGGCGCTGAACGCACCGCAGCTGACGGTGGAGCGCACCCTCTATATGTCGAGAGCCTGGGTGACCACGGCCGGCGACCAGAGCGCGACTCCGCCGTTCGGCGTGCAGGCCACCCCAGCGAACTCCGGGGACCCCGCGAACACGGCGCCGGACGGGCGCGCGCCCGGCTCGCGCGAGCAGCGCTTCGAGTGCCATGGCGGGGTGCGCCTGGACGACGGCCGGATCGGTGACGGCGTCGATCTCTACAAAGCCCGCTTCGTGCTGTCGGACGCACGGCGCGAGGAACTGTCCCTGCGCAGGATCACCACCCCCGAGCTGCGCTTCACCGGGGAGCGCCCGGAGGAGGGGCGGGTGGTGCTGAACGGCGCCAAGATCGTCACTCTGATCGACTTGTCGACGAGCTGGCCGGGCCCTGGTGGTCTCGCGATGGGCGGCTTCGTCTACGAGAACCTCGTCCCGTACAGCCGCTTCCCGCTCACCCGAAGACTGGAATGGGTGGCCGCGGCCACCCCGGAGTACGCGCCCGAGCCCTACGAGCGGCTGGCGACGGTGCTGCGCGGCAGTGGCGAGGACGCCGACGCGCGCGAGGTGCTGCTCGCCAAGCAGCGGCGGCGGCGGGAGACGCTGCCGCTCGCCGCCAAGCTCTGGGGCTACATCCAGGACTGGGCGGTGGCGTACGGCTACCGACCGGGGCGGGCGACGCTGTGGATGGCGGTGCTGTGGGCGGCGGGGGCCCTCGCCTTCTCGCGCCACGACCCCGCGCCCATCAAACCGAGCGAGCATCCTGAGTGGAATCCCTCGCTCTACGCCCTCGATCTGCTGCTTCCGGTGATCAATCTGGGTCAGGACGGCTACTGGCGGCTCGACAGCCGCTGGCAGTGGCTCGCGGCGGCACTCGTACTGCTCGGCTGGGTGCTCGCGACGACAGTGGCGGCGGGGGCCACAAGGCTGCTGCGGCGCGGCTGACGCGACTCGCCCGGCCACTCAGCACCCGGGGACACGCTTGGCGTGACCGGCGTGACCGAAGCGAAGGCGTGGGCGTGACTGGCTGAGGCGGAACCGGGGGCGAGCGGTTCCCCAACCCCCGCACCAGGCACCGGAATACCGCACTCCTTTGCGCTCTCTTGACCATCAGCAGGACAACCTTTCCAGTACCGCCAAAACTTCACAGATGCCCCCTGGCGCGCCCCTCACCTGCGTCTTTCAATGGTCCGCACCATGTCTCTGTTCCGCGCCCTGATCAGTACCGCCCGCATGGTCCGGCACACCCCCCGCCTCGGCGACGAGCTGCCTCCGGACGAGGCGGTGCTGCTCGACGCCCCCGACGGGCAGCTCGGGCCCGCGCTGGTCGTCGCCGCGCTCGGCGACCACCGCCCGGCGGCCGTACTGCTCGCCGCCACGCGCGACGCGGCGGAGTGGGAGAACCGCGACCGCTATGTGACGCGGCTCGCGGCCTTCGCCTACAACCGGGGCGACTGGCTGGCCCGGTGGCTCGCCGCCACCCCGCGCGACCCGGACGCCCTGCTGGTGAAGGCCGAACTGGCGGTACGCAGGGCTTGGGAGTCGCCGGCCCGTACCGAACAGCTCCGCGAGATCGGACCACTGATCGGCGCGGCGGCCGAGGCGGCACCGCGCGATCCGGTGCCCTGGCGGCTCGCCCTCGACCACGCGCGGGGCACCCATGCCACCCACACCGCGTTCGAGGAGCTGTGGGAGCAGGCGGTGCGCCGTTCCCCACACCACTACGGCTGCCATGTCGCGGCCCTCCAGTACCTGTCCGCGGTCTGGTACGGCTCGCACCGCGAGTGCTTCGACTTCGCCGAGCGCGCGGCCGAGGACGCCCTGCCCGGCTCACTGGTCCAGGCACTGCCGGTGCGAGCCGCCTTCACCCAGCTCCAGACCGGGGCCGTGACCAACTCCGTCCAGGCGGAACGGATCGACGGTGCGGCGGACCGGGCCATCGCGCTCTCCGCCACCTACGGACCCGGCGACCCCTGGCCGGCGGAGGTCCGCAATCTGCTGGCGTATGTGCTGATCACGCGAGGGCGCTGGGCCGACGCGCTTGAGCAGTTCCGGCTGATCGGCCCGTACGCGACCTCGTTCCCCTGGTCGGGCCTGACCGACGATCCGCTCGGGCGGTTCCTCGAAACCCGTGACGGCGCACGCATCGAGGTCGCCTCCACGATGCCGCTGCGGCCCTCGCCCGCGCAGCGGATCCGTCCGATCCGCAGACGGCCAGGACAGAGCCCGTCCGGTGGCCATTACGCTTGACCGCTGTGACCATCGCTCGCCTGCCCCTCTTCCCGCTCAACGCCGTGCTCTTCCCGGGCCTTGTGCTGCCGTTGAACGTCTTCGAGGAGCGCTATCGCGCCCTGATGCGCGAGTTGCTGAAGACCGATGAGTCCGAGCCCCGCCGGTTCGCGGTGGTCGCCATCCGCGACGGCCGCGAGGTGGCGCCGAGTGCGCCCGGGTTGCCGGACCAGACCGCGCTGCCCGAGAAGGGACCGGCCGCGGGCTTCGGCTCTGATCCGATGCAGGCCTTCCACGAGGTGGGGTGCATCGCGGACGCCGCGACGATCCGGGAGCGCCCGGACGGCGGCTTCGAGGTGCTGGCCACCGGCACGACCAGGGTCAGGCTGCTGTCCGTGGACGCCGGGGGCCCGTTTCTGACCGCCGAACTGGAGGAGATCGCCGAGGAGCAGGGCGACGAGGCTGGCGCCCTCGCCGAGGGGGTGCTGCGGGCGTTCCGCAGCTATCAGAAGCGGCTGGCGGGCGCGCGGGAACGCTCGCTGTCCACCGCGACCGAGCTGCCGGACGAGCCGTCGGTGGTCTCGTATCTGGTCGCCGCGGCGGCCGTGCTCGACACCCCGGCGAAGCAGCGGCTGCTCCAGGCGCCGGACACGGCCACCCGGCTCCGCGAGGAGCTGGGGCTGCTGCGCTCGGAGACCGCGGTGATCCGGCATCTGCCCTCGGTCCCGGCAGTCGATCTGACGCGCGTGCCGACCTGCCCCAACTGACGCACGCGAAGGGCGAGGACCAGAAGGACGAGGAGCATTGGCCAAGAAGGCGAAGAAGCAGCAGGGCGGCACCCCCGCCACGGTGGCCCTGACGGCCGCGGGTACGCCCTTCACCGTGCACGCGTACGAGCACGACCCGGCCTCGCCGTCGTACGGGGACGAGGCCGCGCAGGCACTCGGTGTCGCCCCCGACCGCGTCTTCAAGACCCTCGTCGCCGATGTGGACGGCGAACTGACGGTCGCGGTGGTCCCGGTCGCGGGCCAGCTCGATCTGAAGGCCCTGGCCACGGCAGTCGGTGGCAAGCGCGCCACGATGGCCGACCCGGCGGCGGCGGAGCGCACCACGGGCTACGTCAGGGGCGGTATCTCCCCGCTCGGCCAGCGCAAGCGGCTGCGTACCGTGCTCGACGCCTCGGCGTCGGGACATGCCACCATCTGCGTCTCGGCGGGCCGCCGCGGCCTGGAGGTCGAGCTCGCCCCGTCAGACCTGGCGGCCCTGACAGGTGCGGTGCTCGCCCCGATCGGACGCGCGTAGCCCTTACGGGTACGCGGGCTGGGTTCTCGGGGTTGCCGCACCCCGGTGGTGCCCCGTTGCACGGGGCGCGGGCGTCGCGGTGTTCCGAACCCCGTAGCGGTGGGCCGGTGTGTCCGGCCTCAATCGCCGGCCAGGCTGGGATACCGGGGTCGCCCGTCGCCGAGAGCGCGTCGCCGGGGCCGCTCCGGGGCTCGTATCCGGGAC
>NZ_JBHXFA010000015.1:19722-70553 GCF_042724175.1 Streptomyces sp. NPDC127084 | reverse complement strand
CTTGCGGGCCTCGTCGTCCTTGTCGCGGGCCTCGTCGTCCTTGTCGCGGGCCTCGTCGTCCTTGTCGCGGGCCTCGTCGTCCTTGTCGCGGGCCTCGTCGTCCTTGTCCCGGGCCTCGTCGTCCTTGTCCCGGGCCTCGTCGTCCTTGTCCCGGGCCTCGTCGCTACTGGCGCTGGCCCCTTCAGTGCTGTCGCGGCCCTGGTCGGTGGTGCCACCGCTGTCGGGCGCCGCCGTGTCAGCGTCGCGGCCGGTGCCGTCGGGCTCGTCGCCGGTGCCGCCGCCGGACGTGGCGGCCCCCGCGACGGTGCCCACGAACGTCACAAAGACGGAGCCGGGCCCGGCGCTGTTGGGGTTGGAGATGGCCGGGGCAGCGGGTACGGCGCTCGCGGTGTCGGGGACGGCCCAGCTTCCGCCGCCACCTCCGCCACCGCCCGCGACGGCCTCACCGCCACCGCCGCCACCACCGCCACCGCCCCAGCCGCCACCGCCGCCTGCACCGCTGCCGTAGTTGACCGCGTTGACGCGCCACTGACCCTGGCCGCCCTGCCCCGAGGGTCCGAAGAACAGTTGGGAGACGGTGACCCAGGACGCGCCCGCGTTGGGCCCGTGGGGGGTGTGCACCGGGCCGCCCAGACCGCCGGCACCGTCCCGGCCATCCGTGCCGTCCTTGCTGCGGGAGCCGCCGCCGCCCCTGCCCCCTGCGCCGCCTTCGCCCTCGGATCCGCCTTCCCCGCCCCGGCCGGTACGGGTGAGCGTCCCCCTGACGGCAAGGCCGTCGTGACCATCGGCACCCGCGGAGATGATCTGGCCGGACACGGCGACACCGCCGTCACCACCAGTGCCGCCGGAGCCGTTGGCATTGCCCTGCCCGCCACCACCGCCGCCGGCGGCGTCAAGGAGCAGCGTCGTGTCCGTGCAGGTTCCGTGGTTGTCGATGCACGGGTCCTCCTGGGTGAGATCGACGCCTGAGACAAGCGTCGCGGCGCCGCCGCGGCCACCCGCGGAGGTACCCCCCAACTCACCGACGTGGTAATGCAGAGTCGAAGAACCGTAGTTCTCCCGGTAATCGCTGATGGTGGTGGTGGTCTGGGCCATGCCGCCGGCACCGCCGCTGCCGCCCTGGTAGAGGCCGCCACCGTTGTCGCCGTACCGGCCGGCCCCGCCGAAGGCGGTGATGACCATCGGGGTGGCGTCGGTGAGCTGGGTTTCCGTCTCTTCCTGCGCGGCATTCAGCAGCGAGGAGGTTTCGATCTGGGAGACACTGTCGGGAAGCAGGCAGGAGACCACTCCGGACTCGATCTCGGTACAGCTGAGCCTCGGGGTCGTCGCGGAGGCCGCGGGCGCGGACAGCGCCAGAAGCGAGCCCAGGCACACACTGGTGCCCAGTACTCGTGCGGCGCCCTTGGATCTGGACATGCGAATCCTTTCAGCGGGGGAAAGAGGAGGGGGAAACGGCGCCGCGACGCCTATGGCGCGCGAAGCTGGGGCCAGGTCAGGCCCGCGGCTTGCCGTGGCCGTGCTCGGCCTTTTCCTGCTTGTGCGCGGACTCCTTCTCGGGCGCGCTTTCCTTCTCGGGCGCAGCTTCCTTCTTGTGCGCGCTTTCCTTCTTGTGCGCGTACTCCTTCTCGGGCGCGGCTTCCTTCTTGTGCGCGCCTTCCTGCTCGTGCGCTTCTCGCTTCTCGTGCTCGTCACGGCCGTGCTCGCGCCAACTGTGTTCGCTGCCGCCGTGCTTGCGGCCGTGCTCGTCGTCGCTGCTCTGCTCGTCGCGGCTCTTCTTCTCGTCGTCACCGTGCTCGCGCCAGCTGTGCTCACCACGACCGTGCGAGCCACGACCGTGCTCACCACGACCGTCCCGCGACGGCAGGATCGTCACGCGCACGTACTGCCAGAGCTGGGACTCCTCACCCACGACCTGGAAGAGGTAGTCACCCGGACGAACCTCGCCGTTCCGGCTGAAGCGGTCCTCGATGGTGACCTCACCGGTCACCACACCGTCCTCGTCGGCGGCGAAGATGCCGAGCAGCACCGTGTGGCGGTCGCGACGCGGATCTCCGAAGTCGGTGAACGGGTTGGCCTCGTCGTCCTCGCCGATGTCGCCCTCCTCGCCGTCGAGCCGGAACGACGCGGTCGGAATAAGCCGCACGTACACGACTTCGCCCGGTTCATATCCCGTGGCCCGGAATTCGACGGTCTCCCCGTTGTAGAAGGAGTTGTCACTGACGGACATCGGCTTGCGGTCCTCGCCACCGAACGACATGTTCAGCTCGGAGGACGCGGGTGACTTCTCGACGGCTGCCAGGATGTCGGCCAGAGTGACCGTCTCGGCTGCATCCGTCGCCTCGGCGGCGTCGGTCGTCTTCTCGGCGGCGGTCGTCTCGGTCACGGCTATCTGCTCGGTGGCCACGGCCGGAGCGGCAAGGGCGGCGACGGTGGTGGCCGCCGCCAGGGCGACGAGCCAGCGCGAGTGTCGGGACATGGGGGGTATCTCCTTCGGACGAGGTAGGCGAGCCGTGATCTCGTGACTCGCGCCGGGATCCGTAGACTCCGGAGATCCACTTCAAACAGGCGCGCCGCTGCGCTGCCCAAGAAGGCTGAACAACTGCACCCGGGCGGCGGTCCCCCACGGGGTACGGCAGGCAGGCTGCGGACCGTCGCCGGGCCCGTACCGGACCCGCTCAGTGCACGGAGAACCCGCCGTCGACGAACAGCGCCTGCCCGGTGACATACCCGGACGCCCGACTCGCCAGGAACACCGCGGCAGCCGCGAAGTCGTCCGGCAGCCCGTTGCGCCCGACCATGGTTCGCGCGGCCAGGGCCGACACCCTCTCCGGATCGGACGACAGCCGGGCGTTCAGAGGCGTCGGCACAAAGCCTGGCACGAGCGTGTTGCAGGTGACTCCATACCGGGACCACGCCTCGGCCTGCGAACGGGCCAGCGACTCCAGCGCCCCCTTGGACACCCCGTAGGCACCGCTGTGCGCAAAGGCGCGGTGCGCCTGCTGGGAGGTGATGTGGATGATCCGCCCGAAACCCCGCTCGGCCATCCGCGGCCCGAACCGCTCCCCGAGCAGATAGGGCGCCTCCAGGTTCACCGCCATCGTGGCGTCCCACAGGTCCTCGCCGAGCTCCCCCATGGGCGACCTGAGGTTGATCCCGGCGGCATTGACCAGGATGTCCGGCTCCCCGAACACACCAACCGCCTCCTCGGCCCCTCTGCGGGCCCCGTCGCGGGTCCCCAAGTCGGCACTGACCCAGCCCACCCGGCAGCCGTCGGCAGCCAACTCTTCTGCCTTCGCGCCAAGTTGCTCCGCCCCGCGCGCCATGATCACCACACTCGCCCCTGCCCGCGCCAGGGCACCCGCGATAGCGCCGCCGATACCGGAACTCCCGCCGGTCACCAGGGCCACCAAGGCGTCCAGGGAGAAGAGTTGGGCGAGATAGCACTGCGGTGACGGCATGTCAGCACCCTACGGCGGCAGGTTGCGCGCCATCACGATGCGCTGGATCTGATTCGCGCCGTCGCAGATCTGCGTACTTGCTCACCGGGGCTGTTCGCCTGCGGGGTGAGCGCCGGGATCGTGACCGTGGAGGTGGCGGTGGCCTGGCGGCGAAGCTGCCCCCGCCACGACAGCAGCCCCCGGCGTGGTGACGCCGGGGGCTGTTGTCGTGCTGTCCGTGCCGGTCAGCGGCTGCTTTCCCGCGCGCATCCGCTGGCCTGCGAAAACCCTGCTACGGCAGGTTCCTCGCCATCACGATCCGCTGGACCTGGTTCGTGCCTTCGTAAATCTGGGTGATCTTGGCGTCGCGCATCATGCGCTCCACCGGGTAGTCACGGGTGTAGCCGTAGCCGCCGAGGAGCTGGACCGCGTCCGTGGTGACCTCCATGGCGACATCGGAGGCGAAGCACTTCGCCGCCGCGCCGTGGAAGGTCAGGTCGCCGTCGCCGCGCTCGGACTTGGCGGCGGCCGAGTAGGTGAGCTGGCGGGCGGCCTCGATCTTCATGGCCATGTCGGCGAGCATGAACTGGATGCCCTGGAAGTCGGCGATCGGCTTGCCGAACTGCTTGCGCTCCTGGACATAGCCCTTGGCGTAGTCGAGCGCGCCCTGCGCGACACCCAGGGCCTGGGCCGCGATGGTGATGCGGGTGTGGTCCAGGGTCTTCATGGCGGTGGCGAAGCCGGTGCCCTCGGCGCCGATCATGCGGTCGGCGGGGATGCGGACGTTGTCGAGGTAGACCTCACGGGTCGGCGAGCCCTTGATGCCGAGCTTCTTCTCGGGGGCGCCGAAGGAGACGCCCTCGTCGCCCTTCTCGACCACGAAGGCGGAGATGCCCTTGGAGCGCTTCTCCGGGTCGGTGACGGCCATGACCGTGTAGTACTCGGAGACACCGGCGTTGGTGATCCAGCGCTTCACACCGTTGAGGATGTAGTGGTCGCCGTCGCGGACGGCCCGGGTCTTCATTCCGGCGGCGTCGGAGCCGGCGTCCGGCTCGGAGAGGCAGTACGAGAACATCGCGTCGCCCTTGGCGAGCGGGCTCATGTACTTCTTCTTCAGCTCCTCGGAGCCGGAGAGGATCACCGGCAGCGAGCCGAGCTTGTTGACGGCGGGGATGAGGGAGGAGGAGACGCACACACGGGCGACCTCCTCGATGACGATCACGGTGGCCAGCGCGTCGGCGCCGGCGCCGCCGTACTCCTCGGGGACGTGGACGGCGTGCAGGTCGGAGGCGACGAGCGCGTCGAGGGCCTCCTGCGGGAAGCGGGCCTCCTCGTCCACCGCCGCCGCGAAGGGGGCGATCTTCGCCTCGGCGAGCGAACGTACCGTCTCGCGGAGCATGTCGTGCTCCTCGGACGGGCGGTACAGGTCGAAGTCAGGCACGGTGCTTATCTCCCTCAGGCGCCTAGGTCGGTCGCTCCCCAGCCGCTGCTAATTACCGTTAAGTAACACAAATTCTAGTGGTCGGTGCGGGCCAGGCGTACGTGAGCTATCTGACAGCGGGAAAATGCCCTTGTCGCGGCACGACTATGCTCGGGCCGGATCTCCCCCGCACCCCTCAGGAGCACCGAATGGCCCTCAAGATCACCGTGATCGGCACCGGATATCTCGGCGCCACGCATGCGGCGGCCATGGCGGAGCTGGGCTTCGAGGTGCTCGGCCTCGATGTCGTGCCCGAGAAGATCGAGATGCTCGCGGCCGGCCGTGTCCCGATGTACGAGCCTGGCCTCGAGGAACTGCTGGCGAAGCATGTCGCGGGCATCGAGGGATCGACCGGGCGGCTGCGCTTCACCACCTCCTGGGACGAGCTGGCGGAATTCCGCGGGGACGTGCACTTCGTCTGCGTGAACACTCCGCAGAAGCACGGTGAGTACGCCTGCGACATGTCCTACGTCGACGCCGCGTTCCACGCGCTCGCGCCCCGTGTCACCGGCGGCTCGCTCGTCGTGGGCAAGTCGACCGTGCCGGTCGGCTCCGCCGAGCGGCTCGGACGGCTGCTCGCCGAGCGCGCGCCGGAGGACGTGGAGCTGGCGTGGAACCCGGAGTTCCTGCGTGAGGGCTTCGCCGTGCGCGACACACTGCACCCGGACCGGATCGTCGCGGGTGTGCGGAGCGAGCGCGCCGAGAAGCTGCTGCGCGAGGTGTACGCGACCCCGATCGGTGAGGGCTCGCCGTTCGTGGTGACGGACTTCCCGACGGCGGAGCTGGTGAAGACCTCCGCGAACTCCTTCCTGGCCACCAAGATCTCCTTCATCAACGCCATGGCCGAGGTCTGCGAGGCCGCGGGCGGCGACGTGGCGAAGCTCGCGGAGGCGATCGGCCATGACGATCGGATCGGCGCCAAGTTCCTGCGGGCGGGCATCGGCTTCGGTGGCGGCTGCCTGCCGAAGGACATCCGCGCCTTCATGGCCCGTGCCGGAGAGCTGGGGGCCGACCAGGCGCTGACCTTCCTGCGCGAGGTGGACTCGATCAACATGCGCCGCCGCGGGCACATGGTGGAGCTGTCCAGGGAGGCCGTGGGCGGCGACTCGTTCCTCGGCAAGCGGGTCGCGGTGCTCGGCGCGACGTTCAAGCCGGACTCCGACGACGTACGCGACTCACCGGCGCTGAACGTGGCCGGGCAGATCCATCTCCAGGGCGGCCAGGTCACCGTGTACGACCCGAAGGGCATGGCCAACGCGCGGCTGCTGTTCCCCACCCTCGGCTACGCGGACAGCGCCCTGGAGGCGGTGCGCGGTGCTGATGTGGTGCTGCATCTGACCGAGTGGCGTGAGTTCCGCGACCTGGACCCCGCCGAGCTGGGCGAAGCGGTTTCCCGGCGCATCCTGCTGGACGGCCGCAACGCGCTGGACGGGGCGAAGTGGCGCGAGGCCGGATGGACCTACCGGGCCATGGGGCGGCCTCGCGCCTGAGCTGCTGGACGGTGCGCGGGGTCAGACGGTGTCGAGCGAGTCCAGGGTCGCGTTCGACGGGCCGCGTACCGCGCTGAGGTCCCGGGCGACCGACTCCGCGTCCCGCAGCACCCGTACCGCGTTCTGCCAGGTCAGCTTGGCCAGGTCCGGCTTGGACCAGCCGCGCCGCAGCAGCTCCGCAACCAGGTTGGGATAGCCCGCCACATCGTCGAGGCCGGCCGGGGTGAAGGCCGTCCCGTCGAAGTCCCCGCCGATGCCGATGTGGTCGACACCGGCCGCCTCGCGCATATGGTCCAGGTGGTCGGCGACCGTGGACGCCGTGGCCACCGGCTGCGGGTTGGCGGCGGCGAACGCCCGCTGGACCCTCATTCCCGCCTCGGTGGTGTCCAGCGGGTGCAGCCCGTGCGCCGTCATGTTCTCGTCCGCCGCGGCGGTCCAGGCGACCGCCGCGGGCAGGATGAACTTGGGTACGAACGTGGCCATCGCCACGCCCCCGTTCACGGGCAGCCGCTCCAGGACGTCGTCCGGGATGTTCCTCGGGTGGTCGCAGACCGCCCGGGCCGAGGAGTGGGAGAACACCACCGGCGCTGAGGAGGTGCCCAGGGCGTCCCGCATCGTCGTCACGGCCACATGCGAGAGGTCCACGAGCATGCCGATACGGTTCATCTCCCGCACGACCTCACGGCCGAAGGCCGAGAGCCCGCCGACGCGCGGCTCGTCGGTCGCGGAGTCCGCCCAGGCGTTGTTGTCGTTGTGCGTGAGCGTCATATAGCGCACGCCCAGCGAGTAGAGGGCCCGCAGGGTGGCGAGCGAGTTGTTGATGGAGTGCCCGCCCTCGGCCCCCATGAGGGAGGCGATACGCCCTTCGGTCCGTGCCGCCTCCATGTCGTCGGCGGTCAGGGCGCGGACCAGGTGGTCCGGATAGCGGGCGAGGAGCTGCCCGACCACGTCGATCTGCTCCAGTGTGGCGCTGACCGCCTCGTCGCCGGTGTAGTCGCTCCGTACGAACACGGACCAGAACTGCGCTCCGACCCCGCCGGCCCGCAGCCGGGGGATGTCGGTGTGCAGCCGGCCGGTCTGGTCGGCGGCGATGTCGAGCCGGTCCAGGTCGTAGCGGACCCGGGTGCGCAGCGCCCAGGGCAGGTCGTTGTGGCCGTCGACCACGGGGTGGTCGGCGAGCAGGGAACGGGCGTCCGCGAGATGGTTCGCATAGTCCACGGTGAGGTCCACGGGGCGCGCCCTACTTGCCGAAGCCGAAGGCGGCGGAGCCCTCGACCTTGGCCCGGAGCCGCTTGCCCTTCTCCGTCGCCTGCTCGTTCAGCTCCTGCTGGAAGTCGCGCATCCGGGACATCAGGTCGCGGTCCTGTGTCGCGAGGATGCGGGCGGCGAGAAGGCCCGCGTTGCGCGCCCCGCCCACCGACACGGTGGCCACCGGCACGCCCGCGGGCATCTGCACGATGGACAGCAGGGAGTCCATCCCGTCCAGGTACTTCAGCGGCACCGGGACCCCGATGACCGGCAGCGGGGTGACCGAGGCCAGCATGCCCGGCAGATGGGCGGCCCCGCCCGCGCCCGCGATGACCGCCTTCAGGCCCCTGCCCTCGGCCTGCTCGCCGTACGCGATCATCTCGCGCGGCATCCGGTGTGCGGAGACGACATCGACCTCGTACGGGATCTCGAACTCGTCCAGCGCCTGCGCCGCGGCCTCCATGACGGGCCAGTCGGAATCGGAACCCATGACGATGCCGACGAGCGGGGCCGACGGGTGCGACACGGAGCCGGAGAGGCCGGAAGGGTGGGTCATTCGGTGATCGTTCCCCTGAGATAGCCGGCGGCGTGACGCGCGCGTTCCAGCACGTCGTCAAGATCGTCGCCGTATGTGTTGACGTGCCCCACCTTGCGACCGGGCTTCACGTCCTTGCCGTACATGTGAATCTTCAACCGGGGATCGTGTGCCATGCAATGCAGGTAGCCCGCGTACATGTCGGGATAGTCGCCGCCGAGGACGTTCGCCATGACCGTCCAGGGCGCCCGGGGCCGGGGATCGCCGAGCGGAAGGTCCAGTACGGCCCGGACATGGTTGGCGAACTGGGAGGTGACCGCGCCGTCCTGGGTCCAGTGCCCTGAGTTGTGCGGGCGCATGGCGAGTTCGTTGACGAGGATTCGCCCGTCCGTGGTCTCGAAGAGCTCGACCGCGAGGTGCCCGACGACGCCGAGTTCCTTGGCGATGCGCAGCGCGAGCTGCTGCGCCTGCCCGGCCAGCTCGGCGTCCAGGTCGGGGGCGGGGGCGATCACCGTGTCGCAGACCCCGTCGACCTGGCGGGACTCCACGACGGGGTAGGCAACGGCCTGCCCGTGCGGGGAGCGAACGATGTTCGCCGCCAGCTCGCGGCGGTAGTCGACCTTCTCCTCGGCGAGCACCGGGACGCCCGCACGGAAGGGTTCCGCGGCGTCCTCCTCGCTGCGGACCACCCAGACGCCCTTGCCGTCGTAGCCGCCGCGGACGGTCTTGAGGATCACCGGGAAGCCGCCGGCCTCGGCGGCGAAGGCCGCCGCGTCCGCCGGATCGGCGACGATCCGGTGGCGGGGGCTGGGGGCCCCGATCTCGTCCAGGCGGGACCGCATCACGCCCTTGTCCTGGGCGTGCACCAGCGCGTCGGGGCCGGGGCGGACGGGGATGCCGTCCGCCTCCAGGGCGCGCAGGTGCTCGGTCGGTACATGCTCGTGATCGAAGGTGATCACATCGCAGCCACGAGCGAAGTCACGCAGCGTGTCCAGGTCGCGATAGTCGCCGACGACGACGTCGCCGACCACCTGGGCCGCGGAGTCCTGGGGGGTCTCACTGAGGAGCTTGAATCTGATGCCGAGCGGGATGCCCGCCTCGTGTGTCATACGAGCGAGCTGGCCACCGCCGACCATGCCGACTACCGGGAACGTCACCCTCCCAGGGTATCCGGAGCTCCATACGGCCCCAGCATCGGCCGATTTTCGTACGATGACACATATACGCGCGGTGAGTGCGGACACCTTCACGGCTGTCCACAGGCAGGTACCAGGGACGCTGGTTAGAGTGGTCGCGTTGACGAGAACGCGACGTCTGCCGACATGACCGGAACGCATGGCGTCGGTGTCGACGCGGACCGAGACCGAAACCAGAACACCTGACGGACGGGGCCCCCGATCACCATGAGCGAACGAGCCGCACTGCGTGTGCGACTGGACCGGCTCGCGCGCGAGGTCGCCAAGTTCGGCGCGGTCGGCGCGATGGGTCTGCTCGTCAACATGGCTGCCTTCAACCTGCTCCGCCACACCACCGAGATCCCGGTGGTACGCGCGAGCCTGCTGGCCACCTTCATAGCGATCCTGTTCAACTACGTGGGCTTCCGGTACTTCACCTACCGGGACCGCGACAAGAGCGGGCGCACGAAGGAGCTGACCCTGTTCCTGCTGTTCAGCGCGGCGGGCGCGGTGATCGAGAACGGGATCCTGTACACGGCGACGTACGGCTTCGGCTGGGACGGGCAGCTCCAGAGCAACTTCTTCAAGTTCTTCGGGATCGGCGTCGCGACGCTGTTCCGCTTCTGGTCGTACCGCACGTGGGTGTTCCGCGCGCTGCCCGCGCGGGAGGCAGTACAGACGGCGGAATCGTTCCTGGAGCAGCGGCGGCCGACGGCCCCGGACCGCGTGGGCTCCTGAGACCGCGGCCCCAGCACTAGCGGATAGGGCGCTCGCGCTCCGGGCCCTCCTGGCGTTCCGTGAGTCCGTTCGCCTCGCGGCTGAGGAACAGGGCGAAGACCGCGGGCTGCTGCTGGAGCAGTTCCAGGCGCCCGCCGTCCGCCTCCGCCAGATCACGCGCCACCGCCAGCCCGATACCGGTCGAGTTGCGCCCGCTGATGGTGCGCTCGAAGATACGCGCGCCGAGGTCGGCCGGGACGCCATGGCCCTCGTCCGTCACCTCGATGACCGCCTGGTTGCCGGTGACCCTGGTACGCAGGGCCACCGTGCCGCCGCCGTGCATCAGGGAGTTCTCGATCAGCGCGGCCAGCACCTGCGCCACCGCGCCCGGGGTGCCCACCGCGCGCATGCCCTGCTTGCCCGAGCAGACGATCGCCCGGCCCACGCTGCGGTAGGCCGGCCGCCACTCCTCGATCTGCTGCTTCACCACCTCGTCCACGTCGAAGTCGACGGCGGAGCCGGACCTCGGGTCCCGGGCGTTGGTGAGAAGGCGCTGCACGACATCGGTGAGCCGCTCCACCTGGGTGAGCGCGACCGTCGCCTCCTCCTTCACCGTCTCCGGGTCGTCCGTGGTCGAGATCTCCTCCAGCCGCATGGACAGCGCCGTCAGGGGTGTACGCAGTTGGTGGGAGGCGTCTGCGGCGAGGCGGCGCTCGGCGGTGAGCATGCGCGCGATCCGCTCCGCGCTGGCGTCGAGCACATCGGCGACACGGTCGAGCTCGGGGACGCCGTAGCGCCGGTGGCGGGGGCGTGGATCGCCCGAGCCGAGGCGCTCGGCCGTCTCGGCGAGGTCCGTCAGCGGCGAAGCGAGCCGATTCGCCTGCCGTACGGCGAGCAGCACGGCGGCCACCACCGCGAGCAGGGCCACGGCTGCGATGATCATCAGTGTGCGTCCGACCTCACGGGTGACGGTGGAACGGGACTCCTCGACAGTGACCCGCTCCCCCTCCTCACCCGTGGCGGTACCGCGGATCACACCCCCGGAAGGGCGCTCACCGATCACGATCGGATCGCTCCCGGGAACCGTGATCTGCGCGAAGCGCTCCGGGCCGATCTGCTCGGCGAGTGCCTTGACGTCGACCGGCTCATGCCCGGCGACCCTGGACTCGATGACACTGACCAGCCGCAGGGCCTCCGAGTCCACGCTCTCCTGCGCACTGTTGCTGATCGTCCGGGTCTCCACGATGACCAGGGAGATACCGAAGACGGCGATGACGACCAGCACCACTGCGAGCGTGGAACTGATGAGGCGGCGGCGCACAGTGCCCCTTTTCTTCTTTTTCTCCTGTTTTTCCTGTTACTGCGGGTTCTGCTCCGTCAGAGCCTTCAGCTCTTCTCGAAGCGGAAGCCCACGCCGCGGACCGTCGCGATGTACCGGGGGTTGGCCGCGTCGTCTCCGAGCTTCTTGCGAAGCCAGGAGATGTGCATGTCCAAGGTCTTCGTGGAGGACCACCAGGTGGTGTCCCACACCTCACGCATCAACTGGTCGCGAGTGACGACCCGTCCGGCGTCCCGCACCAGCACCCGGAGCAGGTCGAACTCCTTGGCCGTGAGCTGGAGCTCCTCGTCACCCATCCAGGCCCGGTGCGACTCCACGTCGATCCGCACGCCGTGGGTCGACGGCGCCGCGGCCGGCTCCGAGGCGCCGCGCCGGAGCAGCGCCCTGACTCGGGCGAGCAGCTCGGCGAGACGGAACGGCTTGGTGACGTAGTCGTCGGCGCCGGCGTCCAGGCCGACCACCGTGTCCACCTCGTCGGCGCGGGCCGTCAGTACCAGGATCGGCACGGCGTGCCCTTCGGCACGGAGCCGGCGGGCGACTTCCAGGCCGTCCATTCCGGGCAGTCCGAGGTCGAGGACGACCAGATCGATCCCACCCTGGAGCCCCGCGTCGAGCGCGGCCGGGCCGTCCTCGCGGACCTCGACCTCGTATCCCTCCCGGCGCAGAGCGCGCGCCAGCGGCTCGGAGATGGATGCGTCGTCCTCGGCGAGCAGTACACGGGTCATGGGCTGATGGTAGTCCGCGAGGGGGATCCACCGAAGCATGATCCACAAGGCCTGTGAGTGTGGGATACGACCCTGATCGGGGCCTTCGATTCCGGGTACGCAGTTCTGGAACGCCTGCGTTTCCTGGCTCAAGTCGTACTCAAGCAGGGGTCCGGCCCGGCACACGCTCGGCGTGCCGGGCCGGTTCCGTATCACCCCGCGACGGGGCTAACGGGTCCCCCTCAGCCGCTGCCACGGAGTGAAGGTGAACACCGCGCCACCGAGCAGGATCACCGTGCCCGCCGCCATGGCCAGGGCGCGCAGCGCGCCCCCGTCCTCGGCTCCGGTGTCGGCGAGGCCGCCACCGGAGGAGCCGGACGAGCCGCCGCTCGCGGTGCCGGAGGTGGAGCCGCCTGCCGCGCCGCCCGGCTGCGCACTGGTGTCGAGCTCCAGGGAGACCTGGACATCGGCGGGCGGGGTGCAGGTCGTGGTGGTGCCGAGCGCCATCACGGTGAGCACACCCGGACTGAGCGTCGACTTGCCGGTCGCACCCGGCTTGTAGGTGCCCTTGAGGTCGGGGATCGCGATCGGCTCACCGGCCTTGATCGGGGCCTGGTTCGCCGGTCCGGCCACATGGACGAAACCGGTGTCGGCGCCACCGAGCTTGACCTTCATGGACGGTGTGACGGAGTTCGCCGGGATGTCGGCCGGGCTGTCCATGACCGACTTGGAGAACTTCACCGTGAGGTCGAAGTCGTCGCCGTTCTTCTTGGCGTTGATCCGCACCGGCGATACGGCGTTCTTGTCGCCGATGGGGGTCTTGCAGGCGTAGGCGACCTCGATTTCCTTGCCCTCGAAGTCGGTCCGACCGCCGTCGTCACCGCCCGTGGTGCCGCCGTCGGTCGTGCCACCGGTGGTGCCTCCCGAGGACGTGGTGCCTCCCGAGGTCGTGGTCCCGCCGGATGCCGTCGTACCGCCGGAGGCCGAGCCACCTGACGTCGTGGTACCGCCGGACGTGGTCGTACCACCCGAGGTGGTCGTACCGCCGGACGTCGTGGTGCCACCGGATGTCGTGGTGCCACCCGAACTTCCGCCGCCGTCCGTCACCTTGACGATCGCGCCCGGCTGCACCGCCCCCTCCGGAGAACACTTGGTGTCCGTTGGGATCGGCTTGGAGACGTTGATGCCGTACGCGTCCGGCGTCAGCCTGATCTCACCGGCCGCGGTCAGCTTGAGCTTCCCCTTCATCTCGGACAGCACCATAGGGCTGTTCTTGGGGATCGGCGGGTTCTCCCGCGGCCCCTCCATCGCCAGCTCCGCGGTCTGCGCCCCGGCCACCTTGACCGTCCCGGTCGGCTTGACCGTGTTCCCCTCCAGGTCGAGGACATCAGGGTTCTTGGAAGCGGCCTGGACGGTCTTCCAGACCACCTCGATCTCGTCACCGACCTTCGCCTCGGCCGGTGCGGTGATCTGGGCCTTGGTCGTGCCGTGGACGGGGGGCAGCCCCGAAATCGGCGGGGGTACGCACTTCGTCGCGTACGACACCTCGGCGGCGTGGGCCGGACCCGCGGTCAGCAGGATCCCCGCGCCGCAGAGCATCAGCGCGACCCCTGCCGCGCTCATCCTCCGTTGCGAGCTCACATGTGTCCTTTCGTCGTGGATGGGTTCTCTGACGGTGCGGAGTCGGGGGTGAAGTCGGGGGTGAACCACGGCAGCGCGTCTGGGCCGCCCTGCGTGGTGGTGCCGGATGACGACGAGCCGTCGTCGGCGGTACGGGCGGTGCGGTGACGGCCACCGAGCCGCCGAGGCGTCCCCGGCCGGATCCGGGGTCGTACGCGGTCCACGACCGCCATGCCGATCCGGTACAGCGCCGCCGGGACGACCAGCGCGAGCAGCACCCAGAACAGCGTCACGCCCCACGGTCTGCCCACGCCCCACGGCTGTTCGGCGATGACCTTCGAGCCGTACCTGACGGAGACCTGGTAGTCGCCGTGCGCACCGGCCGTGAGCTCGACAGGCAGGCGGATCTGCGCCTTCCTGCCCGGCTCGACGGTGCCCCGCCACTGCCGTTCCTCCCACTGAGGGGCGAACACGCCGTGCGCGGTGCCGACCTGGAAGACCGGGTCGCGGATGGGTGTGGAGCCGAGATTGCCGACGGTGAAGACCAGTTCGCGGCTGGGTGGGGCACCGAACCACACCAGCAGTCCGCTGGAACCGCTCAGCCGGAGCGTGGCGAGTACAACGAGTCTGCCGTCCCCGGCGGGCTGGGGCAGTGGCGCGGCCGGGTGTCCCGCCACGGTGAACACGGTGTCCACAGAGGCCTGTTCACCGGTGACGGTGGCCACGTGCACCACACACGGGCAGGGCTTCGGAGGTTCGGCGACCGGCAGCTTCGTGCTGAACGCTCCCCTGTCGTCGGTGGTGACCGCGCGCCCCTCGGCATTGGCGCAGGCGTTGGTGCCGCCGATCACCCCGCGGCCCGGGCTGGACTGACCGCAGATCAGCAGCATCAGCAGGGTCTTCGCCCGCCAGCCGGTGCCGCTGACGGCGATGTCGCCGCCCTTGCCCGCCTCCGGCGCCGACAGCCGGACGGCCGGCTTTCCGTCGTCCGCGGCGGAAGCGGATGAAGCGGCGGCGGAGGCAGCCGGCGGTACGGGGGCGAGTACCAGCGCCAGCGCCAGGACGAGCAGCACACCGAGCAGTCCGGGCCGGATCGCCGCCCTCACCGCACCGCTCCCACCGTCGCCTCGCCGTCGTACCGGTGCCGGGCCCGGCGGCGTACCCGCACCGCCGCCGCTGCCCCTCCCACTGCTCCGAGCCCGAGCGTCGCGGCTGCCGCGACACCGCCGGGCGAGAGATACAGCGCCTCGGCGGTCCCCTCGGCATGGGCACCGCCCGCCGCCGTCGCCTGGAGGGACACGTCGACCGAGTCGAGCGCGGGCGGATCGGGCCAGGGTTCGGTGAGCTCGACGCGCCCGCCCGGGGGCAGCGTCACGGGCAGCGGGCGGGCGGGGCGCGCCATCAACTGCCTGGTGAGGCCACGGGCGCGCACCGCGAGGCGCGGAGACAGGACGGTGTTGCCGCGGTTGACCAGGGCGTAGTGGATCAGTTCGCCGTCAAGGCGCACGTCCTCGACGGTGAGCGCGGCGAGGCTGGGGCCGCTGATCCGCAGCCGTACGGGTACGGCGGACCGCCTGCCCGCCGCAGCCGCGACGACGGCGGCGGAGTGGTCGCCGGGCGCCGCGGCGGCCGGCACGGTGAGGGCGAAGGGGATGTCCGCGCGGGTACGGGGCGGGACGGTGAGCCGGTCGGACGCGAGCGCGATCCAGGCGGCCGGGCCGTCTTGCCGCACGGCCAGACGTACGGTCAGCGGCCGGTCACCCGGGTTGGTCACGGACAGCGCGTCCTCCAGCACGGTCCCGGGCGGTCCCTCCAGATAGACGTACGGCCTGCCGCCTGCCGCGGGCTGCGCCGTCCACGGCACGGCGGACGCGACGGGCGCGGCAGGCTCGACGGGCACGGCCGTGGACAGCGCGCAGAGCAGCGCGGCGGTGGCGGCGATCACGGCGGGTCAGTTCGCGGGCCGGGTGCCGCGGCGGGTGAGCCACAGCACTCCCGCGGTTCCGGCGAGCAGCACCGTGCCACCGAGCGTGCCGAGCGCGAGCGCGGAGTCGACCGGTCCCGTCCTGGGTAGTTCGTCGCCCGAACCCTTGCCCGAAGCCGACGACGTGTCCGAACCGGAATCCGAATCCGAACCTGAGCTCGTGTCTCCGCTCGAACCCTGTACATCGAGGGTGAGTGACGGCTTCGGGCTGTTCTGCGGGGTGCACGTGGTCGTCGTCATCAGGGCCTTGATGGTGAGCACACTCGCGGTGAAGGTGACCTTCCCGGCCTTCTTCGGGGTGTACGTTCCCGACAGGTCATTGATCTTGATGGGGGTGTTGGGCGGAATGGCCGCGGAGTTGGCCGGGCCCGACACCGTCAGCGTCCCGCTGTCGGCGCCGCCCAGCTTGATCCGCGCACTGGGTTTCATCGCGCCCTTGCCCAACTCGACCGGGCTGGACGAGACTCCCTTCTCGAACGACATGGTGATCCGGTAACCACTGCCGCTCTTGACGGCCTTGATGTCGATCGGCGACACGGCCCCCTTGGGGCCTATCGGGGTCTGGCACTGGTAGTTCACGTCCACGACATCGGCGTGGGCGGCGGGGGCGGCCGTCAGGACCACCGAGCCCGCCAGAGCCGCTGCGAGCGTGAAAGCTGTCCGCTTCCGGTACGACACCTCGAGCCCCCTCAAGGCCGGAACGCCGCCAGAAGTTACTGACGGCGCATCAGATTGGGCGCTCAAGGTACGCCTGGGCCCTGATGGAGGGAAGACAAATAGCACGACGGATCGCCGTGCTCCACAACAACTTCAAAATCGGCTCAAACAACGCCCGCATGCCCCGCCATGACGGGGATCCCGCGATTCCGGGCCACCGCACCGGAACCGCGGCCGGTCAGGAAGGCGCGGCGAGCTCCGCCCACACGGTCTTGCCGGGCGCGCCGGGGGTCCGCCGAACCCCCCAGTCCAGGCACAGGCGCTGCACGATGAACATCCCGTGCCCTCCGGGCCGTCCGGCCCGGTGCGGGGTACGGGGCGCGGGGTGGCCGGCACCGCGGTCGGTGACCTCCAGGCGCAGCACCTTCCCCTGGCGGGACACCCGCAGTTCCTCCGGGCCCTCGGCGTGCAGACAGGCGTTCGTCACCAGCTCCGAGACCACGAGCAGCACATCCTCGGCGGCGGCGCGGCGGTCGGCGGACGCGGCCGGCAGCCAGCCCCAGTCGTACAGGGCCTGCCGCGTGAAGTCACGGGCGAGCGGCACGATGCCGCTGGCGTTCCCGAGCAGGAGTGTGCGCACCAGGCCGTCGTCGACGGCGGAGGCGGGTCCAGAGGCCACGGGGGCGTCGGCGGGAGCGCCGTCCGGTTCCGGGCCGCGGTCGCCCGGCGGATGCTGCCGGGTGGTGCTCATCAGCGCTTCACCTCACCGATTCACCAGTTCACGATTGCTTCAGTGATTACGTCAGTACAGAGCGTGCGGAGGAGACACGCCGGTCTGCGGGGGGTCTTCTGCCCGGCCGAATCGGGACAACACCCGATCAGCCGGACCGGATCCGGCGGTCAGTCCGCCAGGGCCGCCGCCAGGGAGTCATGGACCGTGAACACAGCCTCGGCCCCTGTGATCTCGAACACTCTGGCGACGATGGGCCGCATTCCGGCCAAATGCACCGAACCTCCCGCGGCCTCGGCTTTCAGGCGGGCGCCGAGCAGCACATTGAGGCCGGTGGAGTCGCAGAACTCAAGGAGTGAGCAGTCGACGACCAGGCGTGCGCGCCCTTGCTCCACCGCGTACTCCAGTGGCGTACGCAACAGATCGGCCGTGTGGTGATCGAGCTCACCCGCCGGCGTGACGATCTCACTCCGGCCTTCGGTCCGGACTTCCACCCGAAGCCGGACCGGATTGGCGTTACTGACCGTCCCGCGGTCCATGCCCACCTTCTTCGCCGATATCGCCGATGCTTTGGGCGCCTTAGACGCCCTCAGAACAGTACGCCTTCCGCGCGGCGAGCGGGGGCCCGGCGGGGGCCACCCAAGGCTCCAACTCCCCACCAAAAGGGACTTATATGACATAGGACACTTGCCATGGCGGGCAGAAACCGGGTAGGCCTAGTAGGGACATCACCCGCACGAGACGGCTTTGGAGGCGCCGCAAACCGCAGCGCAGCAATCAGGCATCGGCAGCCTTGTGCCGAGAACGATGGAGGAGACCATGTCACCCCGGCTCGACGAAACGCGGACCCCGCACGCGACGTCGACACGTCCGCACGATCACCTCGAAGACACCACCGTGTTCGGCAGCCCCACGCAGACCGAGCACACAGAGCACCCAGAGCGCACCGCACACACCGCGCGGCCCGAGCAGCAGCTGCTCGACGAAACGCTGCTCGACCTCCCGGACATCCCGCCCTTCGAAGAAGTGGGCGCTGTTGACGCCCGGGCATTGTCCAAGACCCTCTTCGCCCGCCTCGAAGCGCTCGAGGAAGGCACGCACGAGTACGCGTACGTACGCAACACGCTCGTGGAACTGAACCTGGCGCTGGTCAAGTTCGCCGCTTCGCGGTTCCGCTCCCGAAGCGAGCCGATGGAGGACATCATCCAGGTCGGCACGATCGGCCTCATCAAGGCGATCGACCGCTTCCAGCTCAGCCGCGGTGTCGAGTTCCCCACCTTCGCCATGCCGACCATCATCGGCGAGATCAAGCGGTTCTTCCGCGACACCTCCTGGTCCGTGCGCGTACCGCGCCGCCTCCAGGAGCTCCGTCTCGACCTCGCGAAGGCGGGCGACGAGCTCGCCCAGAAGCTCGACCGCGCACCGACCGTCGGTGAGCTGGCAGAGCGTCTCGGCATCAGCAGGGACGAGGTGGTCGAGGGCATGGCCGCGAGCAACGCGTACACCGCGAGCTCGCTGGACGCCCAGCCCGAGGAGGACGACTCCGAGGGCGCGCTGGCCGACCGGATCGGCTACGAGGACCACGAGCTGGAGGGCGTCGAGTACATCGAGTCGCTCAAGCCGCTGATCGCCTCGCTGCCGCCGCGTGACCGCAGGATCCTCTCGCTGCGCTTCGTCGCGGGCATGACCCAGTCGGAGATCGGCGACGAGCTGGGCATCTCGCAGATGCACGTGTCCCGCCTGCTCGCGCGCACGCTGAACAGGCTGAGAAAGGGCCTCACGGTCGTGGAGTGACGCCACGCCCGTGGCAGCAGCCGCAGTGCCTTCCGAGGGCATCCGAAGGGTCCATTCCGTCAAGGGATGGGCCCTTCCGCCTTATTGACGGTGCGGTCCGGAATGCGCCACATTGAGCCCGGGGTTCAGGGGGGCCATATGGCGATCAATGGGGCACTGGACGGGGCGCTGGACGCGTGGATGCGCGACCGCACCGGCCGGGAAAGCCTGTACGTGCCGTCGTGCCGCTTCGGGCTGTACCTGGCGCTGCGCCACTGGTGCAGACCCGGCGGGCGGGTGCTGATGTCGCCCGTCAACGACGACGTGATCTTCTTCGTGGTGCTCGCGGCCGGGCTGCGTCCGGTGCAGGCGCCGCTGAACGCCCGGCACGGCTCCATCGATCCGGCGGCCGTTCCTGACGCGTTGTGGCAGAAGCTCTCCGCCGTTCTCACCACCAATCTGTACGGCAACCCCGACCCGGCGCCCGCGCTGCGCGCCCGCTGCGACGCCCTGGGCATCCCGCTGATCGAGGACGCGGCGCACGCCATCGGCTCACGGGTACCGGGCGGGCGGGCGGTCGGCGACTACGGGGACGCGTCGGTGTTCTCGCTCTCCAAGCACACCGGGGCCAAGACCGGGGGCTTCCTGACCGTCGCCGACCCGGCGCGGCGCGCCGCGCTCGAAGAGGCGCGCGACGATCTGCTGCTGCCATCG
This sequence comes from Streptomyces sp. NPDC127084, assembly GCF_042724175.1. Classification (NCBI taxonomy): domain Bacteria; kingdom Bacillati; phylum Actinomycetota; class Actinomycetes; order Kitasatosporales; family Streptomycetaceae; genus Streptomyces; species Streptomyces sp. NPDC127084. The sequence continues at coordinate 50,950 of NZ_JBHXFA010000015.1, read as the reverse complement.
CGTGCGGGGTCCGAACTCGCCTACGCCCTGCGGCCGTACGCCGAGGCGGGGGTGCGCGGACTGCGGCTGGCTCGGGCCGCGCGGGCTGTGCCGCGGCTGCTCGGGATGGCGGAGCGCGAGGCGATACGTATGCCGCTGCGGGCCGCCGAGTTGGAACGGGCGGTGGCCGGGGCGCCCGCGCTCGGACCGTTCCACTCCTGGGTGCGGGTCGATATGCACACCTACCGGATCACGCCGGGGGCGGCTCGGCTGCGGCGTACCGTCCGGCTGCTCGATCGCCTTGACCAACGTCTGGCGGCCCATCTCGACGGTACGCGGCGGCTGTTGGACAGCCCCTGGGGCTCGCCCGGTACCGGCTCCGTACAACCGCTGTTCCGGGTACCGCTGCTGGTGGCCGACCGGGACGCGGCGATCGCCGCGTTGGCGCGCCGCCGGATCACCACCGGCTATCTCTACGATCCGCCGCTCGACGACTACGCCTCCGAACTGTTCACGGACCCGTCCCCGGACCCCGCTCCCGCCCGCTGGTTCGCCCGCCATGCCCTGCCCGCCGACCCGCTGAAGGCGGAACAGGTGCTGGCCGTGCTGCGTGCCGAGGGCATACACCCCGCCGAAGGGGTCGCCGCCGGCCTCGTCGGCCCGCACCGGGACGGGACCGGTGACTGACACCGCGCGACTGAGCGAGCGGGGACACGCACCGGCGGCGCCCGGGGCTTCCGGTACCACCCAGGACGGCGGCAGGGACTCCTTGTTCCGCAACGCCTACGCGCTGATGCTGTCGACAGGTGTGTCGGCCGCGCTCGGTCTCGGCTTCTGGCTGGTGGCCGCGCGGTACTACACCGAGGAGGCGGTCGGCCAGGGCTCCGCCGCCATCGCCGCGATGCGGCTGCTCGCATCGGTCACCGCCACCACGATGATCGGCGCGGTGGTGCGGTACGTGCCCAAGTCCGGGCGGGCCACCGCGGGGCTGGTGTGGCGCGTGTACGCGGCCAGTTCCGCCGTCGTGTCGCTGGTGTGCGCGGGCTTCCTGCTCACGCTCGACCTGTGGGGGCCTTCGTACGCGCCCCTGCACGGCCCGACCGCCGGTCTGGTCTTCACCGCCGCCTGTGTGGCCTGGGCGCTGCTGACGCTCCAGGACGGGGTGCTGACCGGGCTGCGCAAGGCGGTCTGGGTGCCCGTCGGCAACGCCGTGTTCTCGCTCGGCAAGCTGCTGCTGCTCGCCGGGTTCGCCGCCGCCCTGCCGGTGCTCGGGGTCTTCGTGTCCTGGGCGGCGGCTATCGCGCTCTCCGTACTACCGCTGGGCTGGCTGGTGTTCCGCAGACTCATCCCGCGCCAGGCCGCGGCCGACCACGACCGCGAACCGCCCCGGCTGCGGGACATCGGGCGGTTCCTGGCCGGGGACTCGGTCGGTGCGCTGTTCTCGCTGGCGATGATCAACCTGGTGCCGGTGATGGTCGCCGTGCGGTTCGACGCCGCGCACAACGGCTTCTTCTACATCGCCTACACCGTCGGCGGCACCATGGAGTTCATGGCCATCAACATGGCCTCCTCGCTGACCGCGCACGCCTCGCACAGCCCGGAGAGCCTGGCCGACGGCGTACGCGGGGCGCTGCGCAGAATGACGCTGCTGCTGGTGCCCGTGGTGCTGGTCCTGGTGGTGTTCGCCCCGCGGATCCTCGCCCCGTTCGGCCCGGACTACGCCGAGCACGGCACCACGGTGCTACGCCTGCTGGCCGCCGCCGCGCTGCCCCGGGTGGTGGTCGAGCTGTACATAGGGGTGCTGCGGGTCCAGGGGCGTACCGGCGCGCTGGCGGTGCTCCAGGGGGCGATGTGTGCGCTGGTGCTGGGGAGTACGGCGGTGCTGCTCGGGCCACTGGGGATCTCAGGCGCGGGGCTCTCGGTGCTGCTGTCGATGACGGCCGTGGCCCTGGCCGCGGCACCGGGCATCAGGGCCGCCCTGGCGGGCCGCGCACCACGTCCGCGCCGTGCCGCGCGGCGGCCGTGGCGGCGGCGTGAGGTGCCCGGGTACGGGACGACCTGGGCGCGTCAGGCCGCGGCCGAGGCCGAGGCCGCGTACCGGCGAGGCGGCGGGACGGCCGCGCGGAGGCAGGACGGCGGATCACGGCTCGTCTTCTGCCTGTGGCTGCTGCTCGCGCTCGCCGCCGCGCTGTTCTGGATACCGCTCACCCGGGCGGCGCCGGTCGGCCCGGGGCCGCTTTCCGGCGTGGAGCTGGTGCGGGCACTGCCCCAGGTGTCCGTCGGCGCGTGGGTGCTGCTGGTCGTGGTGCACTGCGCCGCGCTGGCGGTGCGGCGGCTGCGCCCGGAGCTGCTCGCCGCTGCGCTGCTGACCACCGTGGCGGCCCTGCACACGGCCCCGGCGCTGCTCGGCGTACGGCCACGGCCCGCGCAGGGGCCGTGGGTGGCGGAGCTGCTCCCCCGGGACGACGTGCTCGCGGTACTGCCGTTCGTGATCCAGTTGCTGTGTCTGGGCCTGACGGCCCTGTCGCTGGCCGCCGTCGGCACACCCGCCCGCATCACGGCGGGTGCGGTATGGGTGCTCGCCGTGGTGGGCTGGGCGGCTCAGGACGCCTTTGCCGGGGCTCCGCTGCCGGTGCTCCTGGGCTGTGTGGCGGTGGCGGCGGGGACGTCGGCGTACCGGCGTCTTCGGGGGTGGCGTCCGGGCGACGGCGTCAGCGGGTCGGGACGGTCTGTCTGAAGTAAGGGGCGCGCCCGGCGATCCGGTAGCCGTCGAGGCCGGGGCCGCTGTCGACGGTGAGGTCGCAGCCCGCGCCCGGCACCGCGCGGTTCCAGTGCACCAGCGCCCGCACCCGGGGCAGACTCGGGGCGACCTGGGGGATACGGGCGTACCAGTCGCGCTGGCGCTGCGGCTGCACCGGGTCGGGCGCGGTGGCAAACTCGGCGAGCATCAGCGGCTTGCGGTCGGAGACGTGTGCGCGCAGCCAGTCGTAGGAGGGGCGCTGGCTGCGTTCGAAGTCCAGCCAGTTCGGGGACTTGTGGCAGAGGTAGTAGTTGTACTGGTCCATGCCGATCCAGTCCACGTAGTCATCACCCGGATAGAGCCGTTTCATCAGATCGGCGTTGCCGAGGTAGCCGGAAACGGTCCACACCCACACCACGTTGTCGACTCCGAGCCTGCGGAAGCGGTCGTGGATGTGGCGGTAGGCGGCGACGAACTCCTCGGGGGTGCCAGCGCCTTCTTTGATGCGGAAGTCGGCCTCCTGGTCGAAGGAGAAGAACAGGCGTTTGCCGTAGGCCTTCAGCCGGCGCGCCTGCGGGTCGATGATGTCGCGGTCGTACGCGCCCGATGCGATGTTCTTCCAGCCGAGCTGGGTCTCGGTCCAGTCGGCGTGGTGCGGCTCGGTCCAGACGGTGGACTCCCAGGCCAGCATCAGCAGGCGGTCGCGGCCCAGTTCCTGTTCGTCGGGGGTGAGCAGCTCGCCGTCCAGCGGGCTGCGGGACATGTCGTGGTAGTTGTAGACGAGATCGAGCCTGCGGCCGATCTTCGCCTCGAAGGCGTACACCGCCTCGGTGAGGGAGCCGCTGGGCGCGTACGGGACGTAGGCACCCCACCAGGCCCCGCAGCGCGGCTCCAGCTTCTCGGTGGGCGCGCAGGCCCCCTCGGGAAGCGCGCCGGACGCCGCGTTGCCCGGGAGGACATGGCCCCCCGGATCCCCGGGGTCTTCCTCCTTCCCGTCGCCGTGGGCGATCCACACCCCGAGACCCGCGAGCAGCGCGCCGACGGCGGCGAGGACGACGGCGGCGAACGCGCTCCTCGTCGTCCGCGTGGTCGTCGCGGTCCGCATGTTCCTTTTGGCCCTTGTGTTCCTTGCACCCCCGGGGTGTGCGGGGCGGGTCCCCGTCATCCGCCGCTCCCGAGCTCCGGGTCCGGTGTGGCGCGGGTCCGTTCGACCGCTCCCCGGGTGGCCGCGGGCAGCGGCAGTCCCGGCAGGGCGGCGGCGAGCGTGGCGAAGCAGGCCAGCGACACCAGGAAGGCCGTGGCCGAGAAGGCCCGCACCAGCAGCAGCGAGGTGGCCGTGAGCACGCCCAGTGAGAGGCTGACCGGGGCGGCCAGCGCCAGCGCCTCAAGCCGGGCCCCGGGTCGCAGTCCGCCGCCGTCCGGCTGCGGGTACAGCAGGGCGAGCCCCGGCCCCATGAGGGTGAAGGCGAGCACCGGGAGCCAGCGCAGCGGCGATCCGCCGGGGAGCACGGTCGCGGCGAGGGCGATCCAGCCGGATGCGGCCAGGGCGGTTCTCAGCCCGATGTGGTGGGGTTTCATGGTGCGCACAACCCGCGTAGCCCGCATAACCCGCATGGCGATCTCCCTTTCACGGTCACCGGCTGCTGTACCGGAGGACGAGCCCGTGCTCACTCTCCTCCACGGTCCGGAAGAGCGGGGACGCCTTGAGCGCCGCCTTCAACCGCGTGAATCCGCCGGACGGCAGATATCCCTCTCCCGTCACAGCTTTCTCCTGGGTCGGTGTGAGGACCACGTACGCGGCCCGCCCCTCGGGTATCCCCCGGGCCAGATAGCCCGCCGGGTCCTTGAGCATCCGCAGGTTCTCCCGGACGTCCTGCTCGGTGAAGAACCAGCGCTCGTAGTGGTCGTAGCGGTGGTACGCGCCGGGGAACGAACCGGTCGTGGCGAGGATCAACGCTCCGTCCGGCGCACGGTCATAGGCCCGCCGGGTCAGGGCGATTTCGGCCGGAGGCGCGTAGTGCATGCCCTCCTTGCCGTAGTACGAGGGCAGGAAGCCGGCCGCCAGGGCGATGAGCGCGGCGGGCAGGGCGAGCAGCGCGACACGCCGGGCGGCGGTCAGCGAACGGCGGCGACCGGCCGCGGCCGGGACAAGTGCGGCGGCGGCGAAGAACGCGGTACCCGGCAGCCCGAAAAGGTAGACCCGGAAGAGCATTTCGCCGCCGTAGTCGTTGACCGCGAACATCGGCACCGGCGCCGCGGCGGCCAGCAGCAGCGGCAGCGCGCTTCTGGTCAGCCTGCGGCGCAGCAGCACCGCCGCAGCGGCGAGCACGGCCAGCACACCCACCATGGCGATATTGGCGGCGCCGACCAGCTCGGGTCCGGGCCCGGTCGGCTCTCCCGCGTATCCCGCACGGGAGTTGGACAGCAGATCGCCCGCCGATTCGCGCAGTGTGCCGAGGGTGTCCAGGAACAGCACCCGCCCCATGGTGAGGTCCCAGACCACCATGATCAGCACGGAGACGGTGAGCAGCCCCCAGTTGCGGTAGCGGCGGGTGAGGCACAGCGCGGCCAGGGTCGCGCACAGCATCACCGGGGTGAGCTGGTGCGAGGCGTTGATGGCGGCGATCAGCGGGGCGGCGACCGCGACGGCGACCGCCCGCTGCCGGGTCCCGGTGGGTGGTGGCACGCCGGCGGCAGCCGGGTCGAGTCCGCCGCGCTCGCGCAGCCGCCCGGCTGAGCCCGGCTTCACGAAGTGCCGTACGACGAGGGCGAGCACCGTCAGATACAGCAGATACGCGAAACCCTGCGGGGAGAGGTAGTCCTGCCCCACCCAGTTGGCGAGTTGGAAGATCCACACCGCCGTCCACACCAGCCGCCAGTCGTCACTGAAAGTGCGGTAGACCAGCACGAGCACCGGCAGCGTGAGCGCACCCAGCACGACGGGCGCCCAGTTGGCGTACGAGGCGGCGGCGTCCACGCCGAAGGCCCGCACCAGCGCCGCGTTGAGCGAGAAGAACCCGGGCCACTGGTCGTACGCGGACATCCCGCCGGACAGCTCGGCGGTGGGATGGACCGCGCCTTCGGCCAGGATGCGGGTGACCACGGCGTCGTGTTTGGACGCCCAGGCGTAGCGCACGGAGTCGTAGAGCAGCGCGGGCGGCGCCTTCAGCGCGACGAGCATCGCCAGGCAGTAAGCGGCCGGCCACCACGGGGCGGTCCCGGCGCGCCGCAGCGTGACCAGAAAGCCCGCCGTGAGCACGGCGAGGGCGCCGTAGTAGGCGGGAGGAAAGCGGTCCAGCAGACCGTAGTCGCCGATGTCGCGGAAGTCTGTGCGGGGCACGGCGTACAGCCACAGGCCCGCGGCGACCGGGAGCGGCAGCCAGCTGAACAGGCTCTGGGGGCTGCCGGTCAGCCAGGCGGGGCGCCGCAGCCGGCGGCACCTTCCGGCCGGGGGCCGCGACAGCTCAGGGCTGCCGGCGACCGCCGTTGCGGGCACGCGTTGCTGCTGCACGGTGCGACTCCCCCCACCGATGTGGTCGCGGCTCGTCACGCCGCTGCCCCCTTCAGCGAATTATAGGAACCTGGTGCACATTTGGTCCCCTCTCGCCCGAATACACAGCCGAATAGGCGACCGGCACACAAACACACAGAGATCATGTTTCATCCGGCTCATCAGGTTCACCTCGCTCATCCCGCGAACTCCGGCCCGCGCACCACCGCCCGCGCCCGTCGCCACAGCCGCCACCCCATCGTCGGCAGCGAGTCCGGATATGGCGCGACCCGCGCCCCCGTGCCCGCCATCCATGCCTCGATGTCGGCCACGCTGTGTCCGCGCCGCACGATCAGCCGGGCGATGCGGTATGCCTCGTCCCGTTCCGAGCTGAGCGCATGGCGTACGGCGACGGCCGACTCGTATCCGGCGGCGCGCGCGGCACGGCGTACGGCACGGCTGTTGTAGCCGTGCGGATAGGCGAGGTGCCGTACCTCATGTCCCAGGGCGTTCTCCAGAACGGCCTTGGATTGCCGCAGTTCATGGCGCAGCCGGCGGGGTCCGATGGTGTCGAGCTGCGGGTGGGTGACGGTGTGCGCGCCGACCTCCATGCCGTACCGCTCCAGCAGCGGTGCCTGGGCCAGGGTCATCATCGGGGCGGGCGGCAGCAGGCTGCGCAGCCCCGGGGTGATGGCACCGGTGGTGAGGTAGGCGGTGGCGGGCAGTCGGCGGGACGCGAGCGCCTCGGCCGTGGGTCCAGGCAGGTCGGCGAAGCCGTCATCGAAGGTGAGCAGCACGGGCCGGGGCGGGAGTCCGCCCCTTCCGCGGAGATGGTCGGTGAGGGTGCTGATGGTCACCGGGGTGCGCCCGCTGGCCTGGATCGCGTCGAGCTGGGCGGAGAAGTCCCGTGGTGTGACGCTGAATTCGGCGATCCAGTCGGGCGGGTCGTCCATCACCGCGTGGTAGAGCAGCACGGGGATGCGGGCGGACTCCGACGCGTCGCGTCTGCCGCTTGTGCCGCTCATCGCGCCGCCTCCCCGGGCCGCACCGCGGACTTGCCCCCGGACTTCCCGCCCGGCCCCCAGGGCAATGGCATTCCCCGCACCCTCCGCCTGGCCTTCAGGTATCCGATGGGCCCGTACAGCATCCCCCTGCGCTCCAGCCGGGACAGTTCCCGTGGCCAGGCGTGCTGCTGGACGCCGTGCTCTCCCGGCACCCCGCGCTCCTCCCCCGCCCCCCGCTCGGCGGTCATCGCGCGGGCGTGGGCGAGACCACGCGGCAGCCGGGCCAGGAGTGCGGGCAGCAGCGCGGGGCGGCGGGCGACGAGGGCGGTGAGGTAGGCCGTGAGCCCGGCGCCGTAGCCGTACGCCTGGTCGCGCAGGTCCCGCGGGGTCTCGCGGTGGTGGTGCCAGACCAGGGCGTCCGGGGTGTAGTGCAGCCGGTGCCCGGCGGTGAGTATCCGCACGAAGGCGTAGAGGTCGTCCCCGCCGCGTGCGGCGGTGCCGGTACCGGTGGCCGGGTCGAAGCCGCCCACGGCGCGCAGCGCACCAGCCCGGAAAGCCATGTTGGCGCCCGATCCGAAGCGCCCGGCCGTGAACGGGAACAGTGGCTCGGCGGTGGCGGCGGGCGGGCGGGCCGGGTCCCAGGTGCGGGCGGTGAAGCCCTTGGCGAAGCCACCGTGGCTTTCGAGCAGGATCTGCGCGGGTGTGCTGAGCCGGGCGGGCAGGATCAGCCCGGTCACACAGCCGATGCGCGGATCGCGCGCGAACGGCGCGCTGAGCGCGCTGAGCCAGTGCGGGTCGGCGATCACGTCGTCGTCCGTGAACGCGAGCACCGCTCCACGCGCTGTGGCGACGCCCCTGTTGTGCGCGGCGGCCAGGCCGGGGACGGGCTCGTACGCGTAGCGGACCCGGTCGGCGTACTTGTATGTGACGAGCTCGCGGGTGGTGTCGGTGACGGGCGCGTTGTCGACGACGACGATCTCGAAGTCCGGGTGGTCTTGGGCGAGCAGCGAGTCGAGGGCGGCGGCGAGCCGGTCGGGCCGCTCACGGGTGGCGACGACCACGCTGGCCGGCGGCGGTTCACCGCCGGGCGACTTCGAGGGCGCCGGGGCCGCGCCCTGTACAGGACCCAGCCGCCGGGCCGGCTCGGCGAGGGCAGCGGCCGGGTCGGCGCCTTGGGGCACGGTCCCGGTGAGGCAGGCGACGGGCCGTCCGCGCAGCCGTACGAGCACGAACACCTCGCCGGGCACGATGGGCGGCGCCCCGGGGGCCGGTCGCAGCTCGGAATCGGCGCCGTCGAGATCGAGTTCGGCGACCTGGTACATGTGCTTCCCCCTCCGTGCTCAATGGCCCCGCAGCCGTCCGAGCTGCTTGAGTGTCCGCTGGGCGTGCCTGGCGAGCCGTGGCCGGTTGCGTACGTAGCCGTGCGCGCGGCGCACCGGCTCCCGGCTCAGCCGGTGCAGCGCGGCCCTGGGCCCCGGACGGGTCGCGGAGCCTTCGTGGACGCGGAGTTCGCCGGTCTTGAGCGAGTCCTTGTACTCGGCGGCGCCCCGGCCCAGGTCGAGCAGCCCGATGCCCTCGGCCGCGGCTGCCTCCGCCATCCGAAGGTGCAGGATCAGCCCCGGCGAGTACTTGGCGTAGCCGGTGTCGTAAGCGGGAAACCAGCAGGACAGCACGGTGCGTGAACGCAGCCCGAAATGCGCGGCGATCGGCCGGTCGGCCGCGTACAGCACGGACAGCACACCGGAGCAGCCCGGGGTGCGGGTGCCGTGCAGCCGCCGCACGAGGGTGCTGATCCAGTCCTGGGCGAAGCGGTCGCGGCGGCCCGTCCTGCGGTACTGCGCGGACTTCCACTCCATGAGGGTGCGCAGCGCGGCCGGATCCCGCTCATCGAACACGAACCGAACCGCTCCGCCGTCCGCCTGCCGGGCGAGCCTGCGCTCCTTGGCGGCCGTCGTCCGGTGGAACTTCGGCGCGTGCCGCCGCAGATGCTCCTGGTAGGCGGCGTACCCCGCACCGATGTCGATCACCGGCGAGCCGAACTCCCCGGCGCCGCCGTACGGCAGGAACAGCGTCTGCCCGGACTCCAGGTTGTCGTACTCCCAGGTGGCCAGTGAGCAACCGCGCAGCAACTCCCGCGCCGACATCCGCAGCCCGGGCCGCAGCACCGCTCCCTGGCAGTCGGACACCCCGAGCCCGATGGCCCGACCCTGCCCCAACAACCCCTTCTCGTAAGGGAAGAACCCTGCCTGGGCACCGTCCTCCTCGATCACCCCGACTCGCGCGCCGGGCCGTACGGCCGCTACGGCGAGGGTGAACTCGGGCTCCATGAACGGGTTGGCGGGAGCGTCGGACTTGGCCCGCAGCTCCCTCCAGGCCTCGCACTCGGCTTCGGACAGCTCCCCCGGCTTGACGACACGTATGCGCAGACCGCTCAACTCGACCCCCCGGTCTCCCCCTTGAGCCTTCCCGGGACAGGACGGTACCGGCCGAAAACCTCCCGGGACAGGGTGAGACGGTCAACCCGTGACCAGAGGTACGAATGAGCCGTTCAACGACTCACGTGGGCCGGTGTCAGTCGAGGATGTGCCGCAGATAGGCCTGCGGGTCGGCGAGATAGCGGCGCCAGTGATCGACCAGCGCGAGCTCACCCCAGGCCACCCGCCGCATACCGTGCTCACCGACCTCGAGGATGTCGGCACCCGGCATCGCGGTCAGCAATGGAGAGTGGGTGGCGCAGACGACCTGACCGCCGGTCTTCGCAAGCTGGTCGATATGGCCGACCAGCTCCAGACACGAGCTGAAGGAGAGCGCCGCCTCCGGCTCGTCCATCACATACAGCCCCGGCTGGAGGAACTTCCCCCGGAACGCGGCGAGGAAGCCCTCTCCATGACTGACGGAATCCGGGGCGAACCCTTCCCGGTCCAGTGCATCCAGGGCGGTTTCGGCCCGCAGGAAGAAGCCCTTGCGGGCGGCCCAGCTCCCCATCATGCGCCGCCCCCGCGGCGCGGCGTCGAAGCGCATCCGCTCACCCAGCGACGACTTGGGACGGTGGGTGGCATAGCGCCAGTCGTGCGAACCGCCCCAGGGATCCAGGCCGAACCCCTCCGCGAGGGCCTCGACCAGGGTCGACTTACCCGACCCGTTCTCCCCCACGAGGAACGTCACCGGCGAGGTGAAGCGGAGCCCGTCCGCCAGGAGCGTGCGCACGCAGGGCACGGACCAGGGCCATGTGTCGTCGTCACGCTCGGTCCGATGTGCGTACGCGCGTTCGATAATCACCCCGGTGAGTCTTCCACAAGGGCACGCCGCCGGGCACGTACGTGCCGATGCAGGTAGGAAGGTACGTCGGAAGAGTGACAACGCCGCACATGCATGGCAGCGCCGCACGGGGCCTCTAGCTTTGCCGTATGACCACACGCGTTCCCATCCGGCAGCTACAGCAGCACGCCAGCGAGCTGATCGACAGAGTGGCGGCCGGCGAGCGGGTCGAGATCACCCGTAATGGCCGCCTCATCGCCGTACTGGGGCCACCCGACCCGGAGCAGCGCGTCATGGAAGACCTGATCCGTACGGGCACGGTGGATCCGGACAACGCGGCGTCGGCGCGCGGCCTTGCCGACTGGGAGCCGTTGCCCGCACGGTCAACCGAACCGTCGAAGCTCTCCGAGGTTCTGCTGCGCATGCGCGAGGAAGAGGACCGTTGATCTATCTCGACCGTGCGCGCTGCTGAAGCTCGTCATGCCGGAGCCCGAGACGGCTTCCCTGCGCGCATTCCTGAGCGCACGTGCGGCCGAAGGGCACGTCACCTCCGCACTGTCGCAGACCGAAGTGGCCCATGCCCTGGTACGAGCCGGCGCCGACCCCGATGTCGGGGACGCCGCCGAGGATCTCCTCGACCGGGTACTGCGCATCAGGATCACCGACCCGGTGCTCAGAGCCGCCGGAATGTTCCCGACTCGCCATCTGCGCACACTCGACGCGATCCACCTCGCGAGTGCGGAGTACCTGGAGCAGGCGCTCACCGCTTTCGTCACCTATGACAAGCGGCTCGCCTCGGCAGCAGCGGAACGGGGCCTGCCGGTCGAGGCTCCCGGGGCCTGAACGCGTTCCCTTCACAGCGGACGTTCCGCCACGTGCGGCTGCGTCATACGACCAGCACGGCACGGCTCCGGAACAAGTCACCACAGTGATCGATACGCGTCAGGGATGCGCGCATACCGGGTCGTCGATCGCGGTGACGGTATACGGCGGCGTCCCCGGAGGTTCGTCGTTCTGGCTGTTGACCACGTACAGACGGCAACCGTGCCGGGCCAGCGTGGTGGGCAGGTCGAAGGGCTCGTCGGTGATGCGGTGGGTAACGGTTCCGGTGCGCAGGCCCTCGTCCAGCTCGGCGATGTAGACGCCGTTCGGGGCGCCGTAGTTGAGCACGGCGTACAGCGTGCGACCACGCAGGAGCATGCCGTCCGCACCGAAGGGCGCTTCGCCCAGGTCCAGGCGCTCGGTCTCCTTGGTGGCGGTCTCCACGCGCCAGACAGCCTCGGTTCCGTTGGAGGCCACGAGCAGGGTGGTGCCGTCCTTGTCGGCCACGATGCCGTTGAGAAGCCAGTACTCGGCCGGAAACCGCGGGAAGGCGGAACGGATGTCGAGCCAGGGCAGCAGGGGGCCCAGGACCCCGTGGTGGATCTCGGCGCGGTGCACCACGGGGTTGGCCCAGTCGGTGGCGTAGACGGCGTCCTTGGTGATCACCAGGTCGTTGAGACGAGGCTTCCCGAGAACTCCGTCCTGGGCGGTGCGCGAGGCAAGCAGGTTGCCGTGGCGGTCATTGACGGTCAGTTGCCCGCCGCCCACCGAGAACACGCGCCCGCGGGTGTCGGTGTGCACCCCGAGCGTGCTGGGTCTGTTCTGTGCGCCGTCGGCGCGGAAAGGGCGCAGTCGGGGGTCGCGGACGTGCCCGCGATAGAGGGACCCGTTACCGTCCGATGACACGTACATCGTGCCGTCGCGTCCGATGGCGATGCCCTCCGGCATGACGCCCGGGGAGCCCGACACCACGTAGCTGTCGTGCAGTTGACGCGCGACGGCTGGAACCGGCGCGCCGGCCAGGCCTGCCAGCAGGACCGGGACGCCGAAACACAGGAGACGAGAGGTTCTGGGCATCGTCGAAAGCCTCCGAGTACTCGCGGGTGTACGTGGACGATCAGCCGGCTGCCGTCGAGGAGCCCGCGACAGCCGCTACGCGAGGCAGGGCTCCACCCCCGTGGGGGCCCCACCCTGCCGTGAGCGCCGTCCGCGGGATTTTCACGGCCGGTCTTGATCCCCTCTTGGGTCAGCGGGTGACTCGGGCCAGAATCCTGGGCGGGGCATGATCTCGACAAGGAGCGTCGGGTGTAGCCGAATGTCCCTGGTCAGGCGTGCGACACCGGAACTGCGGCCACAGGGGGCGGTATGCTGCGCATCCACTTCACCTCGAAAGACCTGGCTGCGACCGCGATCGGGCACAGCAAGGCGTTGCCGGTGAGCGAGGCTGTGATGAGCCTGCAGGTGCTCCGCCGCAACTCGGGTCCGCTCTTCACCACATGGCGTCGGCACGTCCTGGAACGTCTTCCCAGCCGACCGTCCCTGCTGGCGTCTCTCGTGCCGGCCTCAGGCTGGGTGCCGGACTTCCTCACCCCCAGCGGGCAGGCATCTGTCGAGGCAGGAGCCATCGAGGCGATACGAGCCACGCCGCACCGACGCGTCCAGGACGACCTGCGTCGACTGGTGCGCCATCAGCGCGTGCCCGCGGCCGTGGGACGACTCGCCGCCGGGGATCCCGAGACCTTGGACGAGGTCGCCGACGCGCTGAAGGGCTATCACGACGTGGCCGTAGCGCCTTTCGCCCACCGCATCCAGGCCATCCTGCAGGCGGACCGTTCGCTGCGTGTGAACATCATGGCCCGCGAGGGGATCGGCGCGGTGCTGGATTCGCTGCATCCTCGAGTGCGGTGGCGGGAGCCGGTACTCGAGGTGCCCAGTCTCCCCGGCCAGGGCGACCTCGATTTCCACCTACAGGGACGGGGGCTGCTGCTGTGTGCGCACCTGTTCTGCGGACCACACCCCCGTGCCCTCCTCAACGACGTCGATACGCCTGTTCTGGTCTACGCGCCGGTCTGGGACCCCGCGGCGGGCGGTCTCACCGTCGAAACCCCGCACACCCGGCGGGACGCAGCCGCACCTCTCGCCGCCGTCCTGGGCCGCACCCGCGCAAGGGCTCTGCAGGTTCTGGCGGATCCCGCCGGACTCACCACCACAGAGCTCGCACAAAGCCTGAGCATCTCCGCGGCCTCAGCCTCCGAGCATGCCACGCTCCTGCGAGCCGCCGGGCTGGTCACCAGCCACCGGCACGCCAACTCCGTGCGCCACACGGCAACCCCGACGGGAATCAGCCTCATCACGGCCGCGGGCTCTGGCCGGACCCCTCACTGACCCGGGAAGCCGGGCTGCTGAAGGAGGCCACCCGAGCGCCCCGCCGCCAGACCTCGCCGACCAGCGGTACCCCCGGCCGGTATGCCAGGTGGACGTGCGACGGGGCGTCCAGCAGCGCGAGGTCCGCGCGGGCGCCCGGGGCGAGGCGGCCGATGTCGGTCCGGCGCAGGGCGGCGGCGCCGCCTGCCGTGGCGGACCACAGGGCCTCGTCGGGGGTCATGCCCATGTCGCGTACGGCCAGGGCGATGCAGAACGGCACGGACGAGGTGAACGAGGAGCCCGGGTTGCAGTCCGTGGACAGGGCGACCGTCACCCCCGCGTCGATCAGCCGGCGGGCATTCGGCCACTCGGCGCGCGTGGAGAACTCCGCGCCGGGGAGCAGCGTCGCCACGGTGTCGCCGTTCGCGAGCGCGTCCACGTCCTCGTCCGTGAGGTGGGTGCAGTGGTCGGCGGACGCCGCACCGAGCTCGACGGCGAGCTGCACGCCCGGCCCGTACGTGAGCTGGTTGGCGTGCACACGCGGGACGAGGCCCTTGGCCATGCCCGCCGTCAGCACGGCCCGCGCCTGGTCGCCGTCGAAGGCGCCCTTCTCGCAGAACACGTCCACCCAGCGGGCGTGCGGTGCGCAGGCGTCCAGCATCTCGCCGGTGACGAGGGCGACATACGCGGCGGGGTCGTCGGCGTAGTCCGGGGAGACGACATGGGCGCCGAGGTAGGTGACCTCGTCGGTGTGCCGGGCGGCGATCCGGAGGGCCCGCTCCTCGTCGTGGGTGGTCAGCCCGTAACCGGACTTGGTCTCGAAGGTCGTGGTGCCCTGCCGCAGCGCCTCCCCCAGATACCGGGTGAGATTGGCCTCCAGCTCCGCGTCGCTCGCGGCGCGGGTGGCGGCGACGGTAGTGCGGATCCCGCCCGCCGAGTAGGCCCGCCCTGACATCCGGGCGTTGAACTCCTGGGTGCGGTCACCCGCGAACACCAGGTGCGAGTGCGAGTCGACGAAGCCGGGGATCACGGCCTGCCCGCCCGCGTCGTACGCCTCGTCGGCGGCGGGCGCCTGCGCGGAGGGGCCGGTCCAGGCGACGGTTTCGCCGTCGATGACCAGGGCCGCGTTCTCGATCAGCCCGAGGGGGCCGTCGCCGGCCGCGGGGTCGTTGGTGACGAGGGCGCCGATGTTGGTGATGACGGTGCTGGTCATGCTTCCCATGCTTCCACAGGCGTCCGGGCCGCTTTCGCGAGGGCGTATGTACGCTCTGGGTGTATGACGGGGGAACGATCAACGCGGCATCGGTACACGGCGGCCTTGCGGTGGACACGCCGCCTCATCGCCTGCGCCATCAGCCTGTGCGCCCTGCTGGGCATGGTGCGCCTGGTCGCACCCGCGACAGGCGGCGCGAGCGGCGAGCCTCACGGGGTCCAGCGCCAGTTGGCGTTCCTGCGGAGCGCTCTGGACGACGGGGCAGGTGACGAGGCGCAGCAGCTGTTTCCCGAGGGGTACTTCTTCCTGCACGCGCTGTACGGGCTGACCTGGGTCGAGCTGGGGATGCGGGCGCCGGAAGGCGACCGGGCCCGGACCGATGCACTGCGGGAGGCGCGCTGGTCCCTGGACCGGCTGGACTCGCACTCGGGCCGCGCCCCGTTCAGCGCGGACCTCGTCCCCTCGTACGGGGTCTTCTACCGCGGCTGGTGCAACTGGCTGCGCGGCGGCATGCTGAGCCTCCAGCCGGCCGCGCACCGCGACCCGGCCGAGGTGCGCCGCTTCACGGCCGACTCGGCGGCACTCGGCGCGGCCTTCGACGCCTCGCGGTCGTCCCCGTATCTGATGGCCTACCCCGGCCAGGCATGGCCGGTGGACTCCACGGTGGCGATGGCCTCGCTGCGGTTGCACGACAAACTGCTGCCGCCCCGCTTCACGGCCACGGCCACCCGCTGGCTCGACGGCGTACGGGACCGTCTCGATCCGCGCACCGGGATGATGCCGCACCGCGTGGAGTCCGCGACCGGCGCCCCGGCCGAGGTGGCCCGGGCCACCTCGCAGAGCATGATCCAGCGCTTCCTGGTCGACATCGACCCGGTCTTCGCCGAACAGCAGTACGCCCGCTTCCGCGACCGCTACGTCAGCAGGCCTCTCGGTCTGGCCCCGGCGGTCCGCGAATACCCCGACGGCACAGACGGCCCCGCCGACGTGGACTCCGGTCCCCTCCCGCTCGGCGTGAGCCTCTCCGCGTCCGTGGTCACGGCAGGCGCGGCCCAGGTCCACGGAGACGCACCGCTCGCCGAGGGCCTCACGAACCTCAGCGAACTGCTGGGCGCGCCGGTGGAGACCCCGTGGACCAAACGCTACGCCTTCGGCCTGGTGCCGATCGGCGACGCTTTCCTGGCCTGGTCGAAGACCGCACGCCCCTGGGTGTCGGACATCCCCGCGACACCACCCGCGCCGAGCCTCACATGGTGGTGGCGGCTCCCGCTGCTGATGCTGCTGCTCGCGGCGGGGGTGGCGCCATGGGTACCGGCGCTGGTGCGGCGCTACAGGGGGCGGCGTCGTGCTCCATGACGTCGGCACAACCGCTCGCTCCACGCTTCGCGCGCACTCGTATAATCAGCCGACTCTGCGAGGCGGAACAGCGGGTCAAGTGGTGTGTTCGACAGATCCCTTCCCTTCCCGCTTTGCCTGTTCGCTCCCGTCGCGGCGCAGGAAGGTGCATTCATGGGGGACGGTTTCAAGACCGATACGGACCAACTGGACCAGTTCGTCAGAACACTGAAGGACAGCGTCAAGAGTCTGGATGACGCGCGCAACGCGCTGTCGCACGTGCGCGCCGATGCCATCGGAACGCCACGACTGGATGAAGCCTGCGACAAGTTCCAGGACCAGTGGAAGTACGGCTCCGAGCAGATGGGCAAGCTGATCGACGGCATCAGCGAGGGAGTCAAGGCGAACAAGCTCAGCTACGAGGAGATGGAGAACAACCTCGAGCAGGCGCTCAAGAAGATGGCCGAGCAGGACACTTCAAACGGGGGCATGTGATGACGAATCCGTACCCGAACCTCGGCTGGAACCCCGTCCCCGGCATCCCCACAGAGGTTCAGGGCCTCAAGAAGAAGGTCGACCAGGCCGCCAAGGCGCTGCGCGACTCGCACCAGCAGATCACGCGCCTGCTCGGGCAGAGCAGCCACTGGGAGGGCGATGCGGCGTCGGCCTTCCGCGACGCGCTCGACGGCGAGCTGCCGGAGTACATGAAGAAGGCGGCCGAGTCGATCGAGAAGGCATCGGTCCAACTGGCCAAGTGGGACGGCGACCTGGCCTCCAACCGCGACCTGGCGAAGAAGTACGACGAAGACGCCAAGGAGAAGCAGGGCGCCGCCGACACCGCGCAGGGGAAGTACGACGAGGCCAGGAAGGACCCGGACCTCGGCTTGGCCGGCAAGACCTTCCCGAGCCAGGAAGAGGCCGACGCCGCGACTGCGCGTCTGCGGTCGGCCGAGGGCAGGCTGCGTCAGGCGGCGGCGGACGTGGAGAAGGCGAACCAGGCGTACAACGACGTCATCGCCAAGGCCAAGGCCCTCGAAGAGGAGCACAAGGCGGAGGCCGGCAAGGTCGCCGACCAGCTCGACGTCGCTGACGACGGGCTCGCCCCTGAGGAGCCCGGCTGGTTGAGTAAAACGCTCAGTGCGATCGGAGACGGCCTGAAGGCCGTCGGCCAGTTCCTGCTCGACCACGCCGGCACGATCGGCGCCATCGCCGGCCTGCTCGCCCTGTTCCCCACACCGCTCGCCCCGGTCTTCGCCGGTATCGCGGTGGTCGCCAGTGCCGCGGCTATGTCCAAGAACCTCGCCAGTGAGGACTTCCGGGACTCCCTCATGGGCGAACACGGCGGTATGGCCGCCTTCAGTGCGTGGGCGTCCATGGTGGGCGACACCATGGGCATGGTCCCGGGCGTCGGTGCGCTGGCCAGGGCCGGCGGCGAGGTCGGCATGCTCGCTGGATTGGCGAGGGAAGGCGGGGACGTGATGTCACTCGGCGCGAAGGCAACCGCCTTCGGGAGGGAGACCGTCGAGGCCTTCAACTTCAAGGCGCTCGACGTCGCCACCGACCCGAAGACGGGTCTGCTGCAGTACGGGATCAACGGCGCAAACGTGCTGGCCAACACGGTCTCCTCACTCGAGACGGCAGGCGTGGTCCCCGACACCGGGGCGGGTCACAACAGCGCCGAGGTCACCAAGGCGGGCGCCGCCGGCTTCAACGTCCCCGGCGGCATCAAGGACCTGCAGTACGGCCTCGGCGAACTGGTGACGGGAATTCGACTGTGAGCGCCCTCCGAGAGAGCCCCGTGACGAAGCTGCCTCCCGCGTTCTGGTACGAGATCCCGCAGGGCTACCTCCAGTTGGACGTCTACCCGGCGGCCGAGAGCCTGGACGACCTCGCGCGCCAGATCCTGGCGCTCCCGGAGAATGTCCGGGAGCGAGCCGACGAGGTGTTCCGGCTGTACTGCATCGTCATGTGGGAGATGCAGCAGCGCAGGGTGCAGGGCTGCGCGATGGGCATGCACCCCGACGACCGGGGCGGCGTGACCACCTCCATGCTCACACTGTTCAGCGTCGAGACACCGGGCGTCGACCCCAAGGCCGCACTCGTCACCCTCATGTCGTCCGGGGCCGCTGATGCGCCCGACGCCGGCATCGCGCCCGTCGAGCTGCCCTGCGGACTGGGGTTCCTCACCGAGAGCGTGCGGCACACGATGGCTCCCGGTCAGCCCGAGGACGGGGGAGACGAGCCCGAGAAGAAGCCCGTGTGGCAGGGCATGGTCGCCATCCCGGACGTGCGCTCGTCGACGATCATCGTCGTCCAGTTGGTCACGGCGTCGGTAGACCTGGCGGACGCCTACCGCAACGTGCTGCGGGGCGTGGCCAGTACGGTGAGCTTCACGAACCCCGCGCTCGTCGACAGTGCGGGCGGGACGGCCGAGCCGATCCCCCGCTCGGCCGCCGAGGCAGTAAGGAATGATTTCGGATGATCCGGGACGATCGCGAGCAGGCGGCCGCCACCGGCGCGCAGGCCGCTACGGCTCCAGCGGGCATCGTCCCTTCCGCACTGCGCCGCGTAGCGTTCTTCGGCTCGCTGTTCGCGGTCTTCTACGGGCTGGTGCTGTTCGTGCTGAACGACGACTGGTTCCTGCTGGCCATCCCCGGAATCATCGGCATGGCGACCCTCGGGGCTCTCACCGCCTCGGCGTTGCTGAGAAGCCGGCTGCCGCAGACCGTCCCCTACGCCATGGACGGTGCGGATCGCGAAAGCGCGGTGCAGTACTACCGGTCGGTGCTCCGCAAGCGCTACGCGCTGCTGCTGGCGCTCGTCGCCGTGGTGGTCGCGCTTTTCGTCTTGACGCGGAGCGACTATCTGATTCCCCTGGCGCCGCTGGCCGTCTTTCTGTTCCTCTTCGGCTCCTATGAGCTGTCTGACCAGATGGTCACGATCGGGAAGTGCTCCGGCGTGCTGAAGACGTACCCCTACACCTACCGGGCGCCCGTGAGGATTCTGAACCGCTCACGTGGCGGCAAGCAGGTCTTCAGGCTGGGGGATGGTGACGAGGAGTCCTCCAAGCTGCTCGGCAGGCAGCTTGGAGCCGAGACGAGGTGGGCCGATTCAGTCGCGGACGGGGTGTGGTTCGCGGGAGACGAGCTCTTCGGCGGCGTTCTCCTGGTACCTGGTTCCGGCGAGTTCGTCTGGGCACAGCCCGCCGATGAACCCGCGCTCCGGTACCAGCGTGAGTCGCTTTCTCCGGAGCGGAAGGAAACGGCGAAGCGGGCGGGTATCGGGCGGACCCTGAAGTAGCGCGAGCTACACCTCCGCACCCACTCCATCGGCCTGACACGACAACAGATCCAGCAAAGGGGCGCGGTAGACGCGATGTACCAGTCACAGGAGCCACCACCCACCATGGCGTTCGACCATCCGGAAACGCGAGCGACCTGGAAGCGCACCCGACGGAGGGTCATGGGCCGCTTCTGGCTCTGGACCCTCCTGTTCGTCGCCCTGTTCGCCCTCAGCACGGTGGTGACGGCGCAGACCGACTACGCCGGGCGCGGCGGCAACCAGGCCGGACCGGCCATCGGGGCTCTGGCCTTCCTGTGGTACCCCTTCGTGCTGTACACGTGCCTTGGCGCGCTTTCCCGCCTGAAGCAGGCGAGGAGCGCGCTGCAGGCCTTTCCCTGGCAACAGCTTCCCGCCGCGCGGAAGGCATCGGGGCCGGAAGCGAAGGGCGTGGCCGTGCACTTGGCTCTGGGCGCTGGTACGGACGGCGAGGTGCGGTGGTCACCCACCATGTGCGCCCGGGACCCGCGGCGTTGGAACCGATGGGACGACCGGCTTGAGCAGGGTGCCTGGTTCGCCGGCGATCCCACCAAGTGGGGTGTCCTCGCGCTGCCTGGCGGTGAGGGCATCATGACGGTTCAGCGCTCAACTGCGAATCACTCGACGGAACGCACGACCGCCAAGCAGGACCGGGAACGAGTCCTCGCGGCGGCGCCGCACATCTGACGCCGACCTCCTCCTTGCCTGCGGGTGAGTCCGAGTGGCAATTCGGGCTCACCCGCCGCTCACTCGGGCCCTGCGCTCACGCGACCGCGTGCTACCGCGTCGCTCGCGGCGCGGGTGGCGGCGACGGTAGTGCGGGGAGTCGCCCGCACCCCGACGGGGTCGCGCGCGTGATGTGCGGGGTCACCCCGCCCCACCCCGTGGGGCAGAGCGACCCCGGTCCCTGGACGTCCCCGGTCACGCGCCCGGCAGGGTGCGGGCGCGGGCGTCACTCCGGTCGCGCCCGCGCGGGCTGGTCACACCGGGTGGGCGCCGGGTAGGCGCCGGGCCAGCTCGGTGGCGGCGGCGGTCACCGTGCGGTCGGCCAGGTACGGGCCGATGAGCTGGACGGCCAGTGGCAGGCCGTCGGCGGTTCGGCCCGCCGGCATCACGACGGAGGGAAGGCCGACCAGGCCTGCCAGGTTCAGCCAGGCGGTCTGGTCGAAGTACGGGCGCTTCTCGCCGTCGACGGTGATGGACCGCCGCGGGACCGGTACGGACGTCTGATCGGCGACCGATCCGGCGGGGACGGCCGGTGTGACGAGAATGTCGTGGGTGGCGAAGTAGCCGGCCCATCGGACGCGCAACTGCTCGCGCTCCTCGTTGGCACGCAGCCAGTCCCGGTGTCGCATGGTGCGTGAGTGCAGGAACAGACCGCTGGGGTCGCCGACAGGGATCTGCTCGGCGGCGGCGATATCCGCGCCGAAACCGTCGTCCGCTGCGGTGGCGCTCGCGGTGGCGAACATCAGGCGCTGGAACAGCCGGTCGCTGTCGGCGAAGTCCACCGGCCGCGTGCCGTCGTCGACAGCGGCGCCAGCCGACCGCAGGAGTTCGGCGACCTGGTCCAGGAGCGCGCGGGTGTCCTTGTCGACGTGGCAGTACGGGTCGTCCCGCCACAGTCCGAAGCGGTAGCCCGCCATCCGGTCGTGCCGCGGCGCCGGGAGGTCGATACGCCAGGCGGCTTCGGCCGGGGCAGGGGCGGCCAGCACGTCCAGCAGGAGGTCGAGGTCCTCGG
This sequence comes from Streptomyces sp. NPDC127084, assembly GCF_042724175.1. Taxonomy (NCBI): domain Bacteria; kingdom Bacillati; phylum Actinomycetota; class Actinomycetes; order Kitasatosporales; family Streptomycetaceae; genus Streptomyces; species Streptomyces sp. NPDC127084. The sequence continues at coordinate 29,689 of NZ_JBHXFA010000015.1, read as the reverse complement.
CGTTACGGGCCAGCGGGCCGATGGTGAGCATATCGGAGCTGGTGAGCCAGCCTGGGGGCCTCGGGATATGGCCGCGAGTGGGGACGATGCCGATGCTGGGGCGCAGCGCGTACACCCCGCAGTACGCGGCCGGGAGACGTAGCGAGCCCGCGAGGTCGGAGCCGAGTTCGACGCTGGTCATGCCGGTGGCGACGGCGACCGCCGGGCCGCCGGACGAGCCGCCCGGGGTCTTCGTCTCGTCGTACGGGTTCTCGGTCGAACCGAAGAGCGGGTTGGCGGTCTGGAGGTCCTGGCACATCACCGGGACGTTGGTCTTGCCGACGATGACGGCGCCGGCGGCGCGCAGGCGTGCTACGGAGTCCGCGTCCCGGTCGGGGACATGGGCGCTGAGCTCGGGGGAACCGCAGGCGGTACGCAGGTCCTTGGTCTCCAGGGCGTCCTTGACCGTGAGGGGCAGACCGTGGAGCGCGCCGAGCGGCTTGCCGGTCCTCGCCAGATGGCGGTCTGCGGCGTCGGCCGCCGCGCGTGCGGCATCGGCGTCCAGGGTGACGACGGCGTTGAGCGCGGGGTTGGTCGCGTCGATGTGGCGCAGGTACTGCTCCAGCAGGGCGCGACTGGTGATCGTCCGCCGTCGCAGCGCGGCGAGTTGTTCGTGAGCCGGTGCCAGGTGCAGGCTCGGTTGCGGTTGCGGTTGCGCGTCCGGTAGCGGTTGCGGTTGCACGTCAGGCTCGTCACTCGGGCACATCGCCGTACCACCGCCACTTCTCCAGCCTTCCTTGGCCCGGCAGTTCGCCGCGCCCTGTCGCCCACAGCAGGGTGGCCCAGCGGTCGGTGCCCATCGGCGCGCCGGGGAAGAGGCGGGCGAGAACGCGGTCGCACAGACCGGACGGCGGGTTCCACGCGAGTCCGAGGCCCTCGGCGATGTCATGGGTGTGGACCAGGGTCTCGACCACGCCCATCGCCGCGAAGCCCTCAGGGTCGGACACCCCGTAGCCGTGGTACGCGCGCACACCGGCCGGCGCCGTCCGCACCATCGCGGTGAGCATCGCGCCACAGGCCTCAAGCACCATCAGCAGCCCGGCCGGGCCATGGGCGCGGTCGGCGAAGGTCACGTTCGCCGGTCCGTCCGCTCGGCGTGCCACCCAGTCGAAGGGCACCTCACCGTCCAGCGGTGGTTCCTCGGGGCCCAGTTGCGCAGCGTATGCGAACAGGTCGTCGGCGAGGTGCTCGACCGTCTCCCAGCAGCTCCACTCCAGCGTCCCGGCCTTCGTCTCCCAGTCGGCACCGAGGCCCGCCCGCAGAGCCGTGAGCGCGAGCCGCACGGTGTGCCGGACGTCGTCCGCGGTAACCCGCACACGAGTCGGCGCATGATCATCAGTCATACCGGTGACCGTACCAACGGCCCACCGTCCGCCCAGCGGGTAACCGCGGGCAGCCGCGTCCCCGGACCCGCCACCCGAACAGCCGTCGGGAAGTACGCCGACGGCCCGTCACTCACCTCCTCATTTCGGGCGATCAACGCTTGGTCCGGGCCGGTCTGCACCGTTTGACGTGATGTGCTCCGTAAGCTCGCGCGCCATGACCAGCCGTGCCCAGAAGCGTTCACACCGCACCGCCCTCGCCGCCGTCGCCGTTGCCGTGGGGATGTCTCTCGTGGGGCCCGCGACGTACGCCGCGCCCGTTTCCCCGCCCGCACACGAACCCGCGCCCTCCCCCTCTCCCGGGGCACGGGCGGCCGGTGACGTCCGCAGTGTGCGCGTACCGGTCGGTGAGGATCCGGCGCTGCGGACGCTGCCCGCCCGCACTACCGAGCCGTTCAGCCTGCTCGGTCTGACCTGGGACGACCCCGGGGCGGCACTGGACGGCACGGTCGAGGTGCGTACCCGGGACAGCCGTACGGGTGCCTGGTCCGCCTGGCAGACGCTCGAAGCCGGCCTCCGGGCTCCGGAGCCCGGTCCTGAGCGGGCGGGCGCGGCGCTGCGCGGCGGGACCGCGCCGCTGTGGACCGGGCCCGCCGACGGCGTACAACTGCGGGCGCGGGGGGACGCACTGCCGCACGGACTGCGGCTGGAGCTGGTCGACCCCGGCCCGGAGGACGGGGGCCGGGCCGCCGCCGGACCGCCGCCCTCCGCTCCGCCGCCGACCGCCGGGTCACGGGATGCCCGTGTCCAGGCCGCGGTCCCGAGGCCCGCCGTCGTCAGCCGCTCCGGCTGGGGCGCCGACGAGTCGCTCGTCAAGGAGCCGCCGAAGTACAACACCACCACCAAGGCGGTCTTCGTCCACCACACGGCGGGGACGAACAACTACACCTGCGCCCAGTCGCCCTCGATCATCCGCGCCATCTTCCGCTACCACGTGGTGGGCCAGGGCTGGAACGACATCGGCTACCACTTCCTCGTGGACAAGTGCGGCAAGGTCTTCGAGGGCCGGGCGGGCGGTATCGACCGGCCCGTCCAGGGCGCGCACACCCTCGGCCTCAACGTCGACACGAGCGGTGTCTCGGTGCTCGGCGACTACATGACGGCCACCACCAGCACGGCGGCGCGCAGGGCGGTCGCCTGGGTCGCCGCCTGGAAGCTCGGGCTCTACAAGCAGGACCCCTCGGGAAGCGTCACCCTCACCGTGTCCACGGACAACGGCAAGTACCGGGCGGGGCAGCGGGTCAGCCTGCGCCGCATCTCCGGTCACCGCGACGGCTCCGCGACCGACTGCCCCGGTGACAAGCTGTACGCCAATCTGCCCGAGATCCGGGCACTGGCCACGGCCATGGCGGCTGGCCTCACTCCGCAGCCCCTCACCGGCCTCTCCGGCATCCAGGTCACGACCGGGGACTTCAACGGGGACGGCTACGAGGACGCCGCGCTGTCCTTCCGCACACCGCTGGGCGACATCCCCCTCTTCATCCTGAACGGCACGGAGAGCGGGTACGACACCGCGTTTCCCGCGACGCTGTTCGGCGCGGGCGGACAGGCCCTCGCCGCCGGTGATCTGAACGGTGACGGATACGCCGACCTGGCCGCGCTCACCGGCCGGGGTATCGCCACCTTCCACGGCTCGGCCACCGGGCTGACCACCACCGGCGCAACGGTGCTCGACGGCCGGTGGGCCGCCGCGGCGGCAACGACGGGGACGGCGATGGCGTTCGCCGCGCGGGACACCGACGGCGACGGTTACGCCGAACTGCTCGCCAACGGGGTGGTCGTGGCGAAGGGCGGAACGGGCGGGGCCGTCGCCCTCGCCGCCGCGAAGGTCCCCGCGAGCTGAGAGCCGCTCAGGTCGGACCCTGCCTGGCCGGACACGGCCTATGCCTGCGCCGCCCTCGCCCTGCGGGAGAGGGCGGCACGCAGCACACGCTGCCCCTCCACCGAGAGGTCAAGCGCCCTGCGCAGCCCGGCGCCGCCCGGGATGGCCGACAGCGCTTCCAGGATCTGCACCTGCCGGCGCTGCTCCCCCGTGGCGAGCGGCCCTTCGGCGCCGCGCGACGGGTCGAGCTCCTGGTGGAGTTCCAGCGCGAGCGCCGAGCAGGCCGTGGCCCATTCGCAGAGCCGCGCGGTGGACCATTCGGAAGGGGCCTCCCGGATCATCCTGCGCACCGGAGCCGCGGCCTCACCGAGCGCGGAGGTGTCGTCCAGCACCGCCCTGGTGTCCTGGAGCCGCCCGGCCCAGCCGTCCTCGCCGTCCGCGATGCCCGCCCAGAGGGGGCGCAGCACGTCGGTCTCCTCTGCGAGGAGGGGCAGACAGCGGTCAAGGCAGGCCACACCACTGGCGGCCAGGCTCCTCTCATCCGCTCCTGCGATCAGTTCCACCAGGCTCATCGACGCCTCCCGAACGATGCGGACGCTGCGTGCTCCCCGTAGTCCCCGCATCATTCTGCGTCGCGTGGCGTGAAATCGTCACCCCGTCGGCCGAAAAGTGTCGAACTCGCGGAGATTCAGACCTGCTGCTGAGACTGGGGCACCGCCACGCTCGGCACGCTTCCGCTGAGCTTCCGGGCCTGCATGACCGTCAGCCTGCGGACGACGGCGATCGCCAGCAGCGCGGCCACGATCTCCAGCAGGTTGCCGACCATCAGCGCGGCCGCGGCGCCGCTGATCGCGTCGGGTGTGTCCGCCCGGTCGTACGAGCTGGCCGCGCCCCGGCCGGCCAGCGACGAGATCAGCCACAGCGCCCACCACATGTTGAGGAGGGCGTGCGACGACCCCTTCTTGGGCTGCCCGTAGTCGGGCAGCGAGGCGTCCCAGATGTCTCCGGCCACCGAGCGCGGAATCCAGAGGTTGCCGATCGGGATGATCCAGCCGCCGATCGCCCAGCCGGAGCCGCGGCGTTGCAGGTCGGGGCGCAGCACCCCGGCGTTGACGCGCGCCCGGTGGAACCAGCTGATGAAGAAGACGGCCGTCGTGACCAGGGCAACCGCGTAGACCGTCGAGGTCCCGGCCATGAACAGGTCGCCGCTGGCCAGTTCGTCCTCGGTGTGTGCGCCCACGTCCTCCATGAGCCCGCGGATGTGCGCGGCTGCCGCGATCCACGCCAGGTCGATCAGCGCCATGACCGCGAGCAGGGTGATGACGACATACGAGAGCACGACGGGCGGGCGGGGCAGCGGCCCGGGTGCGTGCACGGGCACGGGTGCCGGGGCGAGAGTCGCGACAGGGCCCGGAGCCGGGTTCTGGGCCGGAGCGGTCGGCGTCCCCGCGACGGACTCGGGTGCCGAAGCGGGCTCGGACGCGGACGCGGGTGCCGACCCCGACGCGGGTTCCGGTGCGGGTGCCGACCCCGACGCGGGTTCCGGTGCGGATGCGGGCTCGGGCGCCGACGCGGACGCCTGTGCCGCGGCGCAGTCTTCGCAGAGCCCTTCGGTCGTCGCCGCTGGATGCGTGGTGCAGTTGGAGCAGTGCACGGCTGAGATTTCCCCCCTGTGGTGGTACGAAATGCTTCGGCGCCTTCTCCCCAAAGGCACCGCTGCGGCCTGGTCGGAACCGCCAGCGGACCCTATGTGCCCCGGCCGTACGCCGTCCAGCGCGATACGAGGGCCGTCGGCTACCCCAGCCGGTTCGCCAGCGCGCCGAACGCCGCCCAGTCCAAAGGCGGCTTACCGGGCGTCCAGAGCTTCTGGGACACCGCCCGCAGCGGCATCCTGATCCCCGCCGCGACCTGCCCCTCGGTCTGGGCATCGGCCAGGTCGCTCCAGACGGCCAGGCGTCCGCCCAGTATCTGGTCCGAGTAGCGGGCCGGGACCGCCGCGCTGCCGCGCAGGACGAGCGGGGTCCACTGCTCGTAGATGCGGCGGCCGGTCGGATAGGTGAAGTCGTTGGGCTCGCCGAGCACGTAGTAGAGGTACTCGTCGTTGAGGTTCACCACCTTGCGGCCCTCGGCCAGGTACTCCTGCGGCGGCCGGGCCCCTGTCTCCTTGCCGGTCCAGTACTCGACCTCGATGTTCTTGGCGGGGCTGATCACGCCTCCGCTGAAGAACCCGTCGTTCCACGCCTTGGGCTGCTTGCCCGCCGCTCGCACGACCGCGGCCCGGTCGTTCAGCCAGCCGGTGGCCAGGTCCTTCACCCCGGCGTTCGGCCCGTACGCGCGCACCGCCGCCTGGGCGAGCTGCGGGTAGGAGGCCGCCGGATCGCGCACGGTCAGCGCCTGGTACTCGTCGGCGCCGACATGGAACCAGCCGGCCGGGAAGAGGCCCGCGTACTCGCGCAGCAGTTCGTCCACGAGCTTCGCGGCGCCGGGCTTGGATATGTCGATCGCGCCCTGCCGCGGCACGCCCTGGACGTTGAGCAGCCTCAGGTCCGGATGGGCGCGCAGCACGGCGCCCAGATGTCCGGGGGAGTCGATCTCGGGGACGACGTTGATGTGCAGACTGCTGGCGAGGGCGATGATCCGGCGCACCTCGGCCTTGCTGAGGTGCTGTGCGGAGACCACCTCGGGATGGGTGTCGGAGGCTATCCGGAACCCCTGGTCGTCGGAGAAGTGCAGGCCAAGCGTGTTCAGCTTGAGGTCGGCCATCTCACGCAGCCGCGCCTCTATCCAGGCCGCGCTGTAGTACTTGCGCGCGATGTCCACGTTCAGCCCGCGCTGCGGGCGGTCGGGCCGGTCGCGTATGACGCCCTCGGGCATGGTGCCGCCCGAGCGCAGCGCCTGCTTGAGGGTGCGCGTGCCGTAGAAGACGCCCGCCTCGTCGGGGCCGCTGATCCGGACACGGTCGCCGCGGGTGGTGAGGGTGTACGACTCGGGGGCGCCGGAGCCCGCGGCGCCGAGCGCCAGTTCCACATCACCCGCCCGGACCTGGCCGCCGTTGCGTACACCGGTCTTCAGCTCCCTGGCCAGCAGCCGCGCCTCGTCGGCGAGTGCCTCGCTGCCCTTGGCGACCACGATCGCGCTGCCGCGGATCGGGCGCCAGCCCGGACCGCGGGCCGGCTCATGCGTGCGGACCGAGGGGATGGTGCGGGGGGCGGTGGAGAGCGGATAACTCTTCGTGGGTGTCGGAGTGGGGCTGGGGGTGGTGCCCTCTCCGGCGGCGTCGGCCGGGCCCGGTGGGTGCCGCCCTTCGCTCCGCGCCCCTGCCGGGGTCTCGCCGGACGCCCCGGACGCTCCCGGGGAACAGGACACCACTGCCGTCAGGGCCGTCAGGGCAGCCGTCGCCGCGGCTATCGAGCCCGCGAGCGGCCGTCCGCCCTTGGACTGCCAGATCATCCGATCAGCCTCCTCATCCCGAAGAAGTATGACCAATCAAGATGAATCAGGCGAAGCCGGGCACATTCGTCTACAATGCGCCGTGAAACTCTCTCGTCCGGGTGAAGTTCATGCAACATCCGGACGGTTTCAACTTCAGGATCGATAGCGTCAAGACCCATGCGCCCCACCGTCCGCAGGCGTCCGACACGCCCGGACACAGCGGCTGGAGCAGGCTGGGGAGCAAGCCACGGAGCCGAGGAGCACACACGCTGTCCAGGTCCAGCGAATCGCACAGCGGCCTCCCGCGGGTCCCGGCCCCCGCCGGACCGTCGCGTGGCTCGGCGGGCACCCCTTCCCGCTCCCGCCTGCCCGGACTGGAGCGCTTCAACACCGCATCCGCCGGCTCCGCCGAGGCGACCCTGCTCGGCTGCTGCGGCAGCCGCCGCTGGAGCCGCCGTATCGCCGCCCACCGGCCCTACCCCGATCTGCACGCCCTGCTCGCCGCCGCCGACGAGGCCGGCTACGACCTCTCGGGCACCGATCTGCACGAAGCCCTCGCCGGCGAGACCTCCGTCCTGCCGCCGGACGCGCCGCCCGCGGCCCGTATGGCGCTGGACGCCGCACACACCGCCTACCTGGACAGATTCGGCCATGCCTTCGTGATCTGCCTGGAGGGATACCGCCCCGACGAGCAGCTCGACCAGACGCTGGCAGCGATCCGCTCACGACTCGGCAACGATCCGGACGACGAGCGTGTGATCGCCGCCGACGAACTGCGCCGGCTCACCCGCTTCCGGCTCAGCCGGGCGATGGCCACCGCGACCGCCGCCGCGACCGTGACCGCCACGGCGACCGCCGCCCCCACCGTGCCCGTACAGAGCCGTCAGGGCCATTCCGGTTGTCCGGAGGGCCGTTCCGATAGCCCGTCCGTGCCTGTTTGATCACACAACACGACCCCGCGCGAGGGAACCGACAACTCGTCGCTACCATGGCCGGGGCCGGTGGACCGTACCCGGCCGGGCCAGACCGACAGAGCTGTCACCTTTGGGAGAACGCTGGCGGCCGGCTCCAATCCCCGCTCCCGGAGGGTTTTTCCGTGCCGGCTGGAACGCTGTACCGCGGCCGGGAAGGTATGTGGTCCTGGGTGGCTCACCGAGTCACCGGCGTCCTCATCTTCTTCTTCCTGTTCGTACACGTGCTGGACACCGCGCTCGTCCGCGTCTCACCCGAGGCCTACGACGAGGTCGTTGCGACGTACAAGACACCGCTCGTCGCGCTGCTGGAGTACGGCCTTGTGGCCGCCATCCTCTTCCACGCGCTCAACGGCCTTCGCGTCATCGCCGTCGATTTCTGGTCAAAGGGCCCGCGCTACCAGAAGCAGATGCTCTGGACCGCCATGGGCATCTGGGTCGTGCTGATGGCCTTCGCCATCTACCCGGTCCTCGGCCATGCCGCACGTGAACTGTTCGGGAGCTGACGCCAGACATGTCCGCTGAGACCCCTTCCGCGATCGGGGACGTCGAGGGCGCCGCCCTCTACGACGCCGAGTACCCCGCCCCTGTCATCGAGGCGCCGCGCAAGCGCACCTCCAAGACCGCGAGGACCACCCGCGGCAACTTCGAGATGGCCGCATGGCTCTTCATGCGCCTGTCCGGTGTCGTGCTCGTCGTCCTCGTCATCGGCCACCTGCTGATCCAGCTCGTGCTGGACGGCGGCGTCTCCAAGATCGGTTTCGCCTTCGTGGCCGGCCGCTGGGCGTCCCCGTTCTGGCAGGTCTGGGACCTGCTGATGCTGTGGCTGGCCATGCTGCACGGCGCCAACGGCCTGCGTACCGTCATCAACGACTACGCGGAGCGGGCGAACACGCGCCTGTGGCTCAAGGGCCTGCTGTACACCGCCACGGTGTTCACCATTCTTCTGGGCACGCTGGTGATCTTCACCTTCGACCCGAACATCCGCTAGGCACGGGGCTGAGGCGAAACACTGATGAAGATCCATAAGTACGACACCGTCATCGTCGGCGCCGGCGGCGCCGGCATGCGCGCCGCCATCGAGGCGACGAAGCGCAGCCGCACCGCCGTGCTGACGAAGCTCTACCCCACCCGCTCCCACACGGGTGCCGCGCAGGGCGGCATGGCCGCCGCGCTGGCCAACGTGGAGGAGGACAACTGGGAGTGGCACACCTTCGACACGGTCAAGGGCGGTGACTACCTGGTCGACCAGGACGCCGCCGAGATCCTGGCGAAGGAGGCCATCGACGCCGTCCTCGACCTGGAGAAGATGGGTCTGCCGTTCAACCGGACCCCGGACGGCACCATCGACCAGCGCCGCTTCGGCGGCCACTCCCGCAACCACGGTGAGGCCCCGGTGCGCCGGTCCTGCTACGCCGCGGACCGCACCGGTCACATGATCCTCCAGACGCTGTACCAGAACTGCGTCAAGGAGGGCGTGGAGTTCTTCAACGAGTTCTACGTCCTGGACCAGCTCATCACCGAGGTCGACGGGGTCAGGAAGTCAGCCGGTGTCGTCGCGTACGAGCTGGCCACCGGCGAGATCCACGTCTTCCAGGCGAAGGCCGTCATCTACGCGTCCGGCGGCACCGGCAAGTTCTTCAAGGTGACCTCCAACGCGCACACCCTGACCGGTGACGGCCAGGCCGCCTGCTACCGGCGCGGTCTGCCGTTGGAGGACATGGAGTTCTTCCAGTTCCACCCGACGGGCATCTGGCGCATGGGCATCCTGCTGACGGAGGGCGCCCGCGGTGAGGGCGGCATCCTCCGCAACAAGGACGGCGAGCGCTTCATGGAGAAGTACGCGCCCGTCATGAAGGACCTGGCCTCGCGTGACGTCGTCTCGCGCTCCATCTACACGGAGATCCGCGAGGGCCGCGGCTGCGGTCCCGAGGGCGACCACGTCTTCCTGGACCTCACCCACCTGCCGCCGGAGCAGCTCGACGCCAAGCTCCCGGACATCACCGAGTTCGCGCGTACGTACCTCGGTATCGAGCCCTACACGGACCCGATCCCGATCCAGCCGACCGCGCACTACGCGATGGGCGGCATCCCGACCAACGTCGAGGGTGAGGTCCTCAGCGACAACACCACCGTCGTCCCGGGTCTGTACGCCGCGGGTGAGGTCGCCTGCGTGTCGGTGCACGGCGCCAACCGCCTGGGCACCAACTCGCTGCTCGACATCAACGTCTTCGGGCGCCGCGCCGGTATCGCCGCCCCCCACTAAAACGCCAACGCGGACAAAATATAGCATACGGAAAACACCCCCACCCACCAAGCGG